>NZ_JBHVFF010000109.1:0-24761 GCF_042801895.1 Streptomyces sp. NPDC057543
CGATCGGAGTCCTAGAACCAAAGAATGAGTGCACAGCATCTTCATCGAACGGCTGGGGGGCTTGCCAAACATGACAAACCGGTATCAAATCGCGTCTCAAAACGACGTCCACCATATGATCGGTCCAGGGAAGGCGACCCTTACCGACGTAGGGTGGGCCTTGGGACCGTCGGCGGGCCGGCCGGTCCCGAGCCGCCGCCCCGAGGGAGGTCCAGTTCAGTGACCAGCCAGGTCAGTAGCCCAGCCGAACAGGCCGATGAGGCCAGCGAGGCGCTCGTCGGGGGACCGCGTGCCCCCCATTCCGATCATGCGGGCGCCGGCGAGAAGGAGATCCGCCGTCTGGACCGGGTGATCATCCGTTTCGCGGGTGATTCCGGGGACGGTATGCAGCTCACGGGTGACCGGTTCACTTCGGAGACCGCGTCGTTCGGGAATGATCTTTCGACGCTGCCGAACTTTCCCGCTGAGATCCGGGCCCCCGCAGGTACTCTGCCGGGGGTTTCGTCGTTCCAGTTGCATTTCGCCGATCATGACATCCTGACGCCGGGCGACGCGCCGAACGTTCTGGTCGCGATGAACCCGGCCGCACTGAAGGCGAACATCGACGATGTGCCGCGCGGCGGTGAAATCATCGTGAACACCGATGAGTTCACCAAACGCCCGATGGCGAAGGTCGGCTACGCGACGAGTCCGCTGGAGGACGGGTCGCTGGAGGCCTACAGCGTTCATCCGGTGCCGTTGACGACGCTGACGATCGAGGCGCTGAAGGAGTTCGGGCTTTCGCGCAAGGAGGCCGAGCGTTCGAAGAACATGTTCGCGCTCGGGCTCTTGTCGTGGATGTATCACCGGCCGACGGAGGGGACCGAGGCGTTCTTGCGGGCGAAGTTCGCGAAGAGGCCGCAGATCGCCGAGGCGAACGTGACCGCGTTCAGGGCGGGGTGGAATTTCGGGGAGACGACGGAGGACTTCGCCGTCAGTTACGAGGTGGCGCCCGCCTCGCAGGCCTTCCCCGCGGGCACGTACCGCAACATCTCCGGGAACCTGGCACTGTCCTACGGGTTGATCGCCGCGTCCCGGCAGGCGGACCTGCCGTTGTATCTGGGCTCGTATCCGATCACTCCGGCCTCGGACATTCTGCATGAGCTCAGCCGGCACAAGAATTTCGGTGTGCGTACGTTCCAGGCCGAGGACGAGATCGCGGGGATCGGGGCGGCGCTGGGGGCCGCGTTCGGCGGGTCCCTCGCGGTGACGACGACGTCGGGGCCGGGGGTGGCGCTGAAGTCGGAGACGATCGGGCTGGCGGTGTCACTGGAACTTCCTTTGGTCGTCATCGACATCCAGCGTGGCGGCCCGTCCACGGGGCTGCCGACCAAGACCGAGCAGGCCGATCTCCTCCAGGCGATGTACGGGCGCAACGGTGAGGCCCCGGTCCCGATCGTGGCGCCCAGGACCCCGGCGGACTGCTTCGACGCCGCGCTCGACGCCGCCCGGATCGCCCTGACCTACCGCACCCCGGTCTTCCTCCTGTCGGACGGGTATCTCGCGAACGGGTCCGAGCCGTGGAGGATCCCCGACGTGGACGACCTCCCGGATCTGCGGGTCCGGTTCGCGACCGGCCCGAACCATGAACTGGCCGACGGCACCGAGGTGTTCTGGCCCTACAAGCGTGACCCGGAGACCCTGGCCCGCCCCTGGGCCCTGCCCGGCACCCCGGGTCTCGAACACCGGATCGGCGGGATCGAGAAGCAGGACGGCAGCGGCAACATCTCCTACGACCCCGCCAACCACGACTTCATGGTCCGCACCCGCCAGGCCAAGACCGACGGCATCGAGGTCCCCGACATCCAGGTCGACGACCCCGACCAGGCGAGCACCCTGGTCCTGGGCTGGGGCTCCACGTACGGCCCCATCACCGCCGCCGTCCGCCGCCTGCGCGCCACGGGACAGCAGATCGCGCAGGCCCACCTGCGCCACCTCAACCCCTTCCCGGCCAATCTCGGCGAGGTACTCAAGCACTACGACAAGGTGATCGTCCCCGAGATGAACCTCGGCCAGCTCGCCACCCTCATCCGGGCGAAATACCTCATCGACGCACACAGCCACAACCAGGTCAACGGCATGCCGTTCAAGGCCGAACAACTGGCGGCGGCACTGAAGGAGGCCATCGATGCCTGACACCAACCCCCTCCTCCACCTGGTACCCAAGGCCGACGCCGAACAGACCATGAAGGACTTCAAGTCCGACCAGGAAGTCCGCTGGTGCCCCGGCTGCGGCGACTATGCCGTCCTCGCCGCCGTCCAGGGCTTCATGCCCGAACTCGGCCTGGCCAAAGAGAACATCGTCTTCGTCTCCGGCATCGGCTGCTCCTCCCGCTTCCCGTACTACATGAACACCTACGGGATGCACTCCATCCACGGCCGCGCCCCCGCCATCGCGACCGGACTCGCCACCTCCCGCCGCGACCTGTCCGTCTGGGTCGTCACCGGCGACGGCGACGCCCTGTCCATCGGCGGCAACCACCTCATCCACGCCCTGCGCCGCAACGTCAACCTCAAGATCCTCCTGTTCAACAACCGGATCTACGGACTCACCAAGGGCCAGTACTCCCCGACCTCCGAAATCGGCAAAATCACCAAATCGACGCCGATGGGCTCCCTCGACGCCCCGTTCAACCCGGTCTCCCTGGCCCTCGGCGCCGAAGCGTCGTTCGTCGCCCGCACCATCGACTCCGACCGCAAACACCTCACCGGCGTCCTGCGCGCCGCGGCCGACCACCCCGGCACGGCCCTGGTCGAGATCTACCAGAACTGCAACATCTTCAACGACGGCGCCTTCGAAGCCCTCAAGGACAAGGACCAGGCACAGAACGCCGTCATCCGCCTGGAGCACGGACAGCCGATCCTCTTCGGCACGGACCACAGCAAGGGCGTCGTGCGCGACCCGGCCACCGGAGACCTGTCGGTCGTCACGGTCACCGACGACAACAGGTCCCAGATCCTCGTCCACGACGCCCACGCCGCCAGCCCCACCACGGCCTTCGCCCTGTCCCGCCTTGCCGACCCCGACACCCTCCACCAGACCCCCATCGGAGTCCTGCGCAGCGTCGACCGGCCCGTCTACGACACACAAATGGCCGAACAACTCGACACCGCCGTCGAACAGAACGGCAAGGGCGACCTGGCCGCGCTCCTCGCGGGCAACGACAACTGGACCGTCGTCGGCTGACGGTTCCCGTCATCGTCACCTGCCGTCGCCGGACGGGCTGAATTTCGGCCCGTCCGGCGATTGCGTCCAGGGGCGCGCCCGACCACCGCGCACCATGTGGCCATGACCCTGGACCGCCCCGCCTACCGCATCAAGCGACGTCTGCTCGGCAGAGCTCTCACCACCGAGCGCATCAGCGAGGAGAAGCTGAACAACCGGACGGCGCTCGGGGTGCTCGCCTCCGACTGCGTCAGCTCGACCGCGTACGGCTCCGAGGAGATGCTCCGGGTCCTCGTACCCGTCGTCGGTGTCGCCGCCTTCACGCTGCTCATGCCGGTGACCGGCGCGATCCTGCTGGTGCTGCTGCTGGTGACGCTCTGCTACAGCGATGTCGTGATGATCTACACCCGGGCCGGCGGTTCGTACGTCGTCGCCCGGGAGAACTTCGGGCCGAACATCGCGCAGATCGCCGCCGTGGCACTGCTCGTCGACTACATCGTGACCGTGGCCGTGCAGGTCTCGGCCGGTACCAACGCCCTGATCTCGCTGGCCCATCTGGTCGGCGAGAACTTCACCGGGCTGGACCATCTCCAGCTCCCGGTCTCCGTCGCCGTCATCGTGCTGCTCGCGTACGGGAATCTGCGCGGGGTCCGCGAGGCGGGCCGGGCCTTCGCGCTGCCCGCCTACCTCTTCATGGCCGCCGTCGGCCTCGTTCTCCTCGTCGCCGCGCTGCGCGGGATCTTCGGCGAGCTGCCGCACGCCGATCTGCACGCCGCCGGGGTCGTGCCGCTCGGCACCCCGGGCAACGGCTGGCTCTACGGCGCCTCGATCTTCATCGTGCTGCGCTCGTTCGCCAACGGCGGGTCGTCCCTCACCGGGCTCGAAGCGATCTCCAACGGCATCTCCACGTTCCGTGAACCCCAGGGCCGCAATGCCCGCCGCACCCTCATCGCCATGAGCGCGGTGCTCGGCACCCTTGTGCTGGGCGTCTCCACGCTGGCGCACTTCACCCACGCGGTGCCGTACAAGGACGGCACCCCGACCGTGATCGCACAGGAGGCCCACCTCGCGTTCGGCAGCGGGCCGGCCGGTACGGCCGGGCTCGTCTTCGTACAGCTGGCGACCGCGCTGATCCTCTACACCGGCGCCAACACCCCGTTCACCGGCTTCCCGTACCTCGCCAGTTTCGTTGCCGAGGACCGGTTCCTGCCGCGCGTGCTGACCCGGCGCGGGCACCGGCTGGCGTTCTCCAACGGCATCATCTCGCTGACCATCGTCTCGCTGGCACTGCTCCTGGCCACCGGCGCCAGCGTGGACAGGCTGGTGGCGCTGTACGCGATCGGCGTGTTCACCGCGTTCACCATGGCCGGGGCCGGTCTCACCGCGTACCACCTGCGGCGCCGGGAGCCGCACCGCCGACTGAAGATCGTGGTCAACGGGCTCACCGCGTTCATCTCGGCCGCCGTCGTGCTGATCTTCGCGGTCACCAAGTTCACCGAGGGCGCCTGGCTGGTCGTGGTGGTCTTCCCGCTCGGGGTCTGGGCACTGACGCGGATCAACCGCGAGTACCGGCACGAGGCGGCCGCGCTGCAGAGCATCCAGGCTCCGGGCGCCGACCGTGCCCGGACCCGCCGCCATCTGGTCTTCGTGCTCGTCGAGTCGCTCGACCTGGCGACGCTGAAGGCCCTGCGGTACGCCCATGAGCTGCGTCCGGACGAGATCCGGGCGGTGCACTTCGCGATCGACGAGGCGTACGGCAGACGGCTGGCCGCCCGATGGGAGTCGACGGCCGCCACGACCGTGTCCCTGGAGCTGGTGGCGTGCCCGGACCGGCGGCTGCGCAATGCGATGCGGCAACTGGCGGTCCGCACCACGGAGGACGGGAACACCTGGCTGACGGTGCTGGTCCCCCGGCGTACGTACCGCAACGTGCTCGGGAAGCTGCTGCACCGGGGCACGGGTGAGCAGATGGCGAAGACGCTGGCGCCGCTGCCGCACGTGGCGGTGACGATCCTGCCGTTCGACGTCTCGCGGGCGCTACGGACGCTGGAGGAGGGGCGAGCACCCCAGCCGGACTGACCGCTGCTTTCCCGCTGCTTCCGGGGGCCCTACGCGTCGTACGCCTTCCGCGCGTCGTACGTCTCGCGCGCCGCGTGCACGGCGTCCAGACGGCGCTCCGTCCAGCGGGCCAGCGCCCATACCTGCTCGGCGGCCTCCCGGCCCAGCCCCGTGAGCGAGTAGTCGACCCGGGGCGGGATCACCGGCTTCGCGTCCCGGTGCACGAAACCGTCCCGTTCCAGGGTCTGGAGGGTCTGAGCCAGCATCTTCTCGCTGACCCCGCCGACCTCGCGGCGCAGTTCGCTGAAGCGGTACGAGCGCTCCAGCAGCGCGGCGAGGACCAGAACGCCCCAGCGGCTGGTGACGTGTTCGAGCACCAGCCGGGAGGGGCACATCTGCCGGTTCACGTCGGGCTTCCGGCTCAGGCTCGGGCCCGGGTCACTCACGTTCATGCAAGTACCTTACTTCAAAGTGGGTACTTTCGTCTGGTTAGTGCACCCCGTACGGTGAGCTCAAGAGCCCGAACTGAGGACAAGCGCCACCGAAAGAGGAGAAACCCATGAGCATCGTCGTCACCGGAGCCACCGGAGAGCTCGGCCGTCTCGTCATTGACCAGCTGCTCGCCACCGTGCCCGCGACCGAGATCGCCGCCGTCGTCCGCGACGAGGCGAAGGCCGCCCCGCTCGCCGCCCGCGGCGTCGAGCTCCGCGTCGCCGACTACGACCGTCCGGAGTCCCTCAAGGACGCCTTTCGGGCCGGTGACCGCGTCCTGCTCATCTCCGGCAGCGAGGTCGGCAGGCGCGTCCCGCAGCACACCGCCGTCATCGACGCGGCCAAGGCGGCGGGCGTCGCGCAGTTCGCGTACACCGGCGTACTGGGCGGCCCCGACGCGGACTTCACGCTCGCCGACGAGCACAAGGTCACCGAGCAGCTGATCCTCGACGCCGGCCTGCCGCACACCTTCCTGCGCAACGGCTGGTACACCGAGAACTACACCGCCAACCTCGCCCCCGTCCTGGAGCACGCCGCCGTCGTCGCCAACGCGGGCGACGGACGGGTCGCCTCCGCCACCCGCGCCGACTACGCCGCCGCGGCGGCCGCCGTACTGACCGGCGACGGCCACATCGGCGCGGTCTACGAGCTGAGCGGCGATGTCGCCTGGTCGTTCGCCGAGTACGCGGCCGAGGTCGCCAGGGCCACCGGCAAGGAAATCGTCCACAAGAACGTCCCGGCGGCGGTCCACCAGGAGATCCTGGTCGGCGCCGGCGTGCCCGAGGTTTTCGCGGCGATCCTCGTCGATGTGGACGCCGCGATCGAGCGCGGGCTGCTCGCCGGTACGAGCGGCGACCTGGCCCGGCTGATCGGCCGGCCGACGACGCCGCTCGCCGAGACGGTGGCCGAGGCGGCGGCCACGGCGTAACTCCGCCGCTCCCTCCTCCGGCACCCCAGGGGCCTCATGTCATGACCGTATGACGATACGGCTATGACATGAGGTCCTTCCGGCGCTACCGTCGTGCAGTCGACGGATCGGTCGACGCGGAGCAGCTGACACAGACATGGGGGTGGGCCCGTGAAGGGGACGACCGACCAACGGGCCGGACTGCTGTCCGGTATCGGCGCATACGGCCTGTGGGGCATCGTTCCCCTGTTCTGGCCACTGCTGAAGCCCGCCGGCGCGATCGAGATCCTCGCCCACCGCATGGTCTGGTCCCTCGGCGTCGTCGGCATCGCGCTGCTGGTGCTGCGCCGCTGGTCCTGGATCGGCGAGCTGATACGGCAGCCGAGGAAGCTCGGCCTGATATCGGTCGCCGCGGCCGTGATCACGGTCAACTGGGGTCTGTACATCTGGTCCGTGAACAACGGGCACGTCGTCGAGGCCTCGCTCGGCTACTTCATCAATCCTCTGGTCACCATCGCGATGGGCGTCCTGCTCCTCGGCGAACGGCTACGCGCCACGCAGTGGGTGGCGGTCGGCACGGGCGTCGTGGCGGTGCTGGTGCTGGCGATCGGTTACGGACGGCCGCCGTGGATCTCGTTGACGCTGGCGTTCTCCTTCGCGACGTACGGCCTGGTGAAGAAGAAGGTCAACATGGGCGGCCTGGAGTCGCTCACCGCCGAGACCGCCGTGCTGTTCCTGCCCGCGCTCGGCTATCTGCTGTGGCTGGGCGCGCAGGGCGACTCGACGTTCGCCTCCGAGGGCCTCGGCCATGCGTCGCTGCTGGCCGCGACGGGTGTCATCACGGCCACGCCGCTCGTCCTGTTCGGAGCGGCGGCGATCCGCGTACCGCTCTCCACTCTGGGCCTGCTGCAGTATCTGGCACCGGTCTTCCAGTTCATCTGCGGCATCCTGTACTTCCACGAGGCGATGCCGCCGGAGCGGTGGGCCGGATTCACCCTGGTGTGGCTGGCGCTCGCCCTGCTGACGTGGGACGCGTTCCGGACGTCACGGCGGACAAGGGCGCAGGCGCAGGCCCTTGCGGCGCAGCCTGCGCCGTCGGCACCGTCGGCCGGGGACGCCGCTTCGTCCTCGTCGGCCACGACCCCGGCGCGGTGACCAGCGCCCCGGCCGCCGGCATCACCACCGGGACGACGAGCGCCGCCCCGTAGGCCGCCAGGGTGGCTTCGGGCGAGCCGTCCGCAACTTCAGTTACCGGGTTGCTTTTTTAACTCGGTTACGATTCTCTGGGTGGTCACGGACCGCGACCGAGGAGCCCGCATGCCCACACCCGCCACCGCGCCCATCACCCAGGTACTGATCGTCGGCTCGGGCCCCACCGGCCTGACCCTGGCCTGCGATCTGGCCCGTCGTTCCGTCGCCGTACGGATCATCGACAAGTCGCCCGAGTTTCCGCGCAGCTCGCGGGCCAAGGGACCCAACCCCCGTTCCCTGGAGATCCTGGAGGACCTGGGAATCGTGGACAGGGTGCTGGCGGCGGGCTCGACGCCGCCGCCGATGCGGAAGTACCGCAACGGGCTGCCGATCACCGACACCGACCCGTTCGAGGCGTCGCGCCCGACGCCGGACGCCCCGTACGACCGACCGTGGATGATCGCCCAGTGGCGGCTGGAGGAGATCCTGCGGGACCGTCTGGCGGAGTACGGCGTACACGTGGAACTCGACGCGGAAGCAACCGGGTTGGCGGCAGGACTCGACTCGGTGACCGTCACGCTCGCCGACGGCCGGAGCCTCGCGGCGCGGTACGTGGTGGGCTGCGACGGCGGTCACAGCTCGGTACGCAAGCTGCTCGGCATCCCGTTCGAGGGGAAGACGACCGAGGAGCAGACGAGTGTCTGCGGGGACGTGGAGGCGGACGGCCTCGACCGCGGCTACTGGCACCAGTGGTTCGACGAGGACGGTGCCGTGCTGCTGTGCCCGATCCCGGGTACGCGGTCGGGCTGGTGGTTCCAGGCCGGCCCGGAGCGGGACCGGGCGGGCGCCCCCGTACCGCCCTCGCTGGAGAGCTTCCGCCGGCTCTTCGCCCGGCACACCGGGCTGCCGGGCACCCACCTGACGCGGGCCGACCTGCTGTCCACGTACCGGGTCAACGAGCGCATGGCCGACCGCTACCGGGTGGGCCGCGTCCTGCTGGCCGGGGACGCCGCGCATGTGCACTCCATCGCGGGCGGGCTGGGCATGAACACCGGAATCCAGGACGCGTTCAACCTGGGCTGGAAGCTCGCCCGGGTCGTCACCGGCCAGTCGGATCCGGGCCTGCTGGACACGTACGAGGAGGAGCGGCTGCCCGTGGCCTCCTGGACGCTGGACATCACCTCCGAGCGGCTGCGGGTCACCCTCGAAGCGATCAAGCAGCCGGGCGGCGGCCTGGACGCGGCGGGCTCAGCCGAGACCACGGGCCTGACGCGTGGGTACCACTGGAGCTCTCTCTCCCCCACGGGCTCCACTCCCCGTCTGCGAGCGGGCGACCGCGCCCCGGACGCCCCCTGTCGCAATGCCGTGACGGGCGCACCGACCCGCCTCTTCGAAGCGTTCGCCGGACCGCACTTCACCCTGCTGGGCTTCGGCCCGGGCACTGCGGACGCGCTACGTGCGACGGAAGCGGCGTACGGCGACGCGGTGCGGGTGTACGGGGTGGGCGCGGGCGGCCCCGCCGATCTGGCCGACGAGGCCGGCCACGCCCGTACGGCGTACGGCATCGAGCCGGGCACCGACACCCTCGTCCTGGTCCGCCCGGACAACCACGTGGCACTGATCTCAGAGGCGGTGGACAGCCGGGCCGTCGGCACCTACATGGACCACTTGAGCGGTACGGCATTCAGGCGGCTCTGAGCGCGTCGCGCCGGGTAATCCCGGAACCGTCACGCACTCATATTTTCCTGACATGCTATGAGCCGATTCACGCGCGCGTGCGGGAACTCCCGCGTGCTCCTGCGCACCGCCACCGCCGCCCTGTCCACGCTGTCGTTCCTGGTCTTCGGCGCCTCGCCCACGGACCACGCGGACACCGGCGCGGGTCGGACCCACCCGTCCGGCCCCACCTCCCTGCGACCCGTTCACGTCGTCGAGGCGTACCCGCAACAGCGCATCCCCGGCCCGTGGTCCACAGCCTCCTGACCGAGCCGGAGTTCCCGGCGTGATCGCCCGGGGCGAGCGATCCGACGGGTCGCTCGCCCCCTCCCCGCCCAACCCTCCCCCCTTGGCCGTGCACTCCACCCGGAGCAGCTTCCCGCCCTGCCTCGGCAGCCCGCCACGCATGGGGTACGCGCCCCAGCTCTCCGCGTAGAGAGCGAGGAGGTACAGCCCCCGCCCCCGCTCCGCCGGCTCCGCCGGGGTCTCGGCGCTCCACCGGAACGGCGCCGGGATGTGCGGATCGGTGTCCCGGACACTCAGCCTCACCCGGCTGCGCCCGGCATCGCGCAGCCGCAGGGAATACGCCCCGAGGAGTACAGGTAGGCGTTGGTGACCAGCTCGCTCGCCAACAGCTCGGCGATCTCGGTGAGTTCGCGCATGCCGTGCACGCGCTGCGGATGAGGTTCGGCGGTCCGGACATCGCCCGAGGCCGGCTCCGGCACTTGCGCAAGATGAGCGAACATTCCCACGCGACCATCCGCGTGATCCCCTTCGAGGTCACGCACTACCCGGGCTCGGGGCAGTCGGTGTACTACGTGCGCGGCCCGGTGCCCGCCCTCGATACTGCGCAGCTCGACCAGTCGCATGGTCCCGTGTTCATCGACGCCGAGGCCCAGTTGGCGCAGTACCGTCTGCTACTCGCACGACTCGACAATGCGGCACTGGGTATCGAAAAATCCCGAGAACTCATCCACGAGATCGCCAAGAGCCTGTGAAGGGAACCGAGATGTCCGCCTACGCCCGGCAGAAGTCGTCCTACTGCGCGCAGGGCGAAGCCTGCGTGCACATAGCCGCCGCACGGACCGGAGCAATAGCGCTCATCGAATCCGGCGACCCCAACGGCGCGATACTTCATACCCGCACCGCCGCCCTGGCCGCGCTCCTCCACGCCGTCAAGAAGGACACTCTCCATGGCTGACGTCCCCACCGACCTCACCTGGGTCCGCGCCGCCCCCGAGGGGGAGGAGGGTCCCGGCCCCTGGATCGAGATCGCCTTCGGACCGGACGAACTCGTCTACCTCCGCGAGACCGGCGACCCCACCAACATCGTCACCACTACCCGCACCAAATGGGACGCTTTCACGCTGGGCGTCCAGGCCGGCGAGTTCGACCACTTCATCGAGAGCGCCGAGGGCACCCCACCCGCTCAGCACTGATCACCATCACACCGGCCCGCAGACCCAGCCCCCGCGCAAAAACGTGACACCCCGCGGGTCGACTGTCACGTTCGCGCAGGGGGTACCCCCTGCGCCCGGCGGAGCGGCCACAGGACCTCCTCAAGACCGCAGAGGATTCCGGTCAGCCGAGGGATCGGTCGCGGCGTGCCGGGCCCGGTGGGCCCGTACCTTGTGGAGGTTTCCGCAGTGCTCCATCGCGCACCAACGGCGCCTGCCCGGCCGTGAGGTGTCGACGAAGAGCAACTTGCAGTTTTCGGAGCCGCATTCGCGGATGCGGTCGGCGTAGGGGCCGGTGAAGAGCTCCACCGCATCGCGGGCGACGGTCGATAGCAAGGCCGTTCCCGTGACATCCGGGGCCCATGCGAGGCGGCCGGAGTCGGCGTCGATGCGAGGGACGAGCGGGGGCTCGGCCGCCGTGGCGTTCACCGTGGCGAGGTCGGCAGCGGCGAGGGTGTGGCCGTGCGCGCGGGCGGCGGTCAGGTTCCAGAGGGCGGCGCGCAACCGGTGCGCCCGGCGCAGCTCCTCTGCGCTCACCGAGAGGGACAGGCCCTCCGGCAGCCGGCTCTCGCCTGCCCATCGCACCAGGTCGGCGGGGGTGTGCAGCACCTCGTACGCCGCGTACCGCGCATACCCGCCGGTGGGCAGCAACTCCAGGCACAGGGCACCCGGATCGAAGCGGTAGGGGCGACCCTCCCGCGTACGGAGAGTCAGGCCCGGCGTACCCGTTGCGGACTCGGTCATGTAACCACTATAAACGGTTACCATGGTTCTGAACTATAAAGTCGTCATCGACTCGACCGACCCGCACGCCCAGGCCGCCTTCTGGGCCGAGGCCCTCGGCTACCTGGTCGAGGACAACAGCCCCCTGATCGACCGACTGCTCGGCCTCGGCGCGGTCCCGGAGGCGGCAACCGTCATGGTCGACGGCCGCCGGGCCTGGCGCGACCTCGGGGCGGCCCGGCACCCGGACGATCCGTACGAGAAGGAGAGCGGAACGGGCCTCGGCCGACGGCTCCTCTTCCAGCGCGTGCCAGAGGCCAAGACCGTGAAGAACCGCCTCCACCTGGACGTCCACGCGGGACCGGAGCGACGCGACGAAGAGGTGACCCGGCTGGAGGGGCTGGGCGCGAAGGTGCTCCGCAGGGTCGAGGAACCAGGAGGCACATGGACTCTTCTCGTCGACCCCGAGGGCAACGAATTCTGCGTGCAGTAGCCGCGGACACGGCTGCCCTGCCGACCGGCCCGAGCCCGGAGATCAGCATGCCGGCGCGGCGAGCTCAGGACGCAGGGGCGAGGGCGCACGGATGACGGTCCGGGCCGGAGCCCTGCCGCACCCTGCGGTGCGATCGGCAGGGCCCCCGCCCCGGAGCCGGGCCGCGCGATTCAGTCCTCCACCACGTCCTGCGGATACCAGCGAAGCTCCACGGTGTTGCCGTCCGGGTCCCGGACGTACACCGACTGCGCCTCGCCCCGGGCACCGGAGCGGCCGACCGGACCCTCCAGCACGGTGAAGGTGCCCGAGTCGATGACCTCTTGCCAGTCCAGCGGCTCGACGACCAGGCAGATGTGGTCGACGTTCGATGCGGAGCGCGGCCGGCCCAGCAGATCGATGATCATGCTCGGGCTGACCCGCACCGACGGGAACGGGAACTCACCGGCCCGCCACTCGTCCACTCTGATCGGCTCCAGGCCGAGTGGGCCGCAGTAGAACTCCAGCGCGCGCTCGACATCCTGCACGTTGAGCACCAGGTGATCGAAGTCCTTGACTCTTACTCGCACGGCACAACCTTTCAGCCATTCACATTCGGTTCGTTTCGGTTCGCAGCGGTTCAAGGAACCGCAGGGGCCGAAGGAGCCGGAGGCCAGGGGACCTCGGCCAGCAGGGGCAGGATCTGATCCTCCTCGTAATCCAGATGCGCGTTCAGCTCCATGGACATCCTGTCCAGCTCCGCGCGGAACCGCTCGGGATTCGCGATGCCGATGTCCGCCAGCAGCGCCACCAACGCACCCTGGATGCGGGCGACCGTGCGGTGTTGCGCGGTGCGGACGGCACGCAGGAAGGCGTGCAAGGCGGACGAGGGTGTGCGGCTGCCGCGCTGTCGCTACGTCAGGTACAGGGTGCGGAGCGGGAACTCATCACGGACCCCTTGAATGCAGGGTGTTCGCCCGATCACCGGCCGGCCCACTGCTCTTTGGCCGGAGTCACGCGACACCGTTTTCATTACACGCAGCCGACCGTCGCCTGTCAACGCGGACGTGTACGCGCCCGGGCCGACCTTAGGCTTGATCCATGCCCATACCACCCGCATATGCCCTCGTCGCCACGGACCTGGACGGCACCCTGTTACGCCGTGACGACAGCGTGAGTCCCCGCACTCGTACCGCGCTCGCCCTGGCCGCCCGGGCCGGGGCGAGGCATCTCGTGGTCACCGGGCGGCCGGTGCCCGGCATACGGGGACTGCTCGCCGCACTGGGCTACCGGGGTCCGGCGGTCTGCGGACAGGGGACCCAGTTGTACGACGCGGGTTCCGGGCGCATGGTGCGTGCGGTCACCCTGGACCGGGAGGCCGCCTACACCGCACTCGGCAAGATCGAGGCCCAGGTGGGACCGGTCCACGCGGCCGTCGACCAGGACGGGGCCGACGGCCGGACACTGATCGAGCCGGGGTATCTGATGCCCCACCCCACGCTCCCCGCCCAACGGACCCGCCATCGCCACGAGTTGTGGTCCGCACCCGTCATCAAGGTGCTCATCCGGCACCCGGAGCTCACCGACGACGCGCTGGCCGAGGCCGCCCGTACGGCGGTCGGCGACCTCGCCTCCGTCACGCTCTCCGGCCCCGGCACCGTCGAACTGCAGCCGTACGGCGTCGACAAGGGAAGCGGGCTCGCGCTGGCCGCGGAGTTCCTGGGCGTGGCCGCGGACACCACGATCGCCTTCGGGGACATGCCCAACGACCTGCCGATGTTCCGCGCGGCGGGGTATGGCGTCGCGATGGCCAACGGTCATCCGGACCTGCGGGCCGCGGCGGACGAGGTCACGTCGTCGAACGAGGACGACGGGGTCGCGGAGGTGCTGGAGCGGGTGTTCGGCTGAGTGGGCGTGAGCGTACCGATCACGGTGATCGTGCCGCGGACGGCTCTCAGCCGTTCCCGCCCTCCGGCGAGCGCGGCTCCGGCGCCCCCAGCGCCCGCAGCACGTGCGCGACCAGGGCCGCGACCGTCTCCTCGTCGTGCACCGGCTTGCGCAGCACATGGCGGTAGTACACCGGGCCGTACAGCATCTCCACGGCCAGTGGAAGGTCGGCGTCCGATGGGATCCGGCCCTGTTCCTGGGCGCGGCGCAGGCGGCCGACGGCCTCCTCGAAGCGGGGGTCGACCAGCTTCGTCCTGACCGCTTCCGCGAGTGCGTCGTCATGGTGGACCTCGGAGAGGATCCCGGCGTACGCGGGGCCGAAGGGCGGCGTGGAGAGCAGCTTCACCGCGCCCATCACATTGGCCCGCAGGTCGGCGGCGACGTCACCGGTGTCGACGAACGGCGTCGTGCCGACCAGCGCGTCGGTGAACGCCTCCAGCATCACCGCACCCTTTGACGGCCACCAGCGGTAGATCGTCTTCTTGCTGACACCCGCTCTGGCCGCGATGGCCTCGACCGTGACCCGGCCGTACCCCTTCTCGGTGCACAGGTCGAGGGCGGCTTCCAGGATCGCCCGTCGTGATCTCTCGCTGCGGCGCAGTGAACTCGGCGATGTGATCATTCGGTGAGCATAGGCGTATTTGAGCCAATTCTTGTTGACAGTCCGTCGCCAGAAGTCGAACAATACTGAGGCGGAAACGGAACGTGCCGTGTCGTATCGTTCCTGCTGTTCGCACCGTTCGTGCCGTTCGTGCCGCGACGAGCCGATCGGGGGACGGCTCGCCCGGCCGACGGCACGAAGGCGGTGCGCCGTACGTCAGGCGGTGATGTCCTTCGCCGTGAAACGGGCCCACGCCGCCGAGCCGAACACCGCCGCGTACAAGCCCTGAAGCCCCAGGTTCTTGACCACGTCGTCCCAGTACATGGGGTCGCGCAGCAGGTCCGCGTACGACATCCAGTAGTGCGGGAAGAGATACGGGTGGATGCCGCTCAACTGCGGGATCGTGTCCACGATCTGCACGGTGATCAGCAGTCCGACGGTGGCGGCCATGGCCGCGATCCCACTGCTGGTGAGGGTCGAGACGAACAGGCCGACTGCCGCGAAACCGATCAGCGACGCGGCGACCACCACGGCGATCAACCCGGCCCGCAGCAGCCCTTCGCCGAAGCCGATCCGGGTGCCCGAGATGGTGGTGACCTCGCCGACGGGGAACAACAGCGCGCCCACCGCCAGCGCCGAGGCCGCCACGACCAGGGTCGCGACCAGGCAGAACGTGAGGACGGAGGCGTACTTCGTGAGCAGCAGCCGGGTCCGGCCCGCCGGGGCGACCAGCAGATAGCGCAGGGTGCCGGCGTTGGCCTCGCCGGCGACGGCGTCGCCGGCCACGACCCCGACGGCCATCGGGAGGAAGACCGGGAGCGTCACGGCGAGGGCCGCGAAGACCAGGAAAAGGCCGTTGTTGGTGACCTGGGAGAGGAACGCGGGGCCGCCCCCGCCACCGCCCGGCCCGGGCGACGAGCCGTGGTTCGTCTCGATCCGCACCGCGATCCCGATCAGTACGGGAACGGCGGCCAGCACCCCGAGCAGCGCGAGCGTGCGCCAGCGGCGGAGCGTGGTGGTCAGTTCGGAGCGGAGGATTCCGAACGTCCGGAGCGGACTGCGCGTCCTGCCCGAACCGGCTGCCCCGCCCGCCCCGGCTGCTTTGCCCGCTCCGCCCGAACCGGCCACGCTGCCCGACCCGCCCGATCCTGCGCGTGCGGCTTCAGCCTGCGACATCGAAACCCTCTCCCGTGAGTGCGACGAACGCGTCCTCCAACGAGGCCCGTTCGACGCCGAAGAATCGCAGGCGCACGCCGGCGTGCACCAGCGCCGCGCTGAGGTCCGCGAGTTCGACGTCGCCCGCCGGGGCCTCGGCGCTCACCCGGTCGCCGTCGACCGTGATGCCGGTGACACCCAGTTCCTTGAGGACGCGGGCGGCGTCACCCGGGTCGGGGGTGCTGACAGCCAGCCGGCCGCGGGCGCCCGCCGCCAGATCCGCTACCGGCCCCTGGGTGATCAGCCGCCCCCTGGCCATCACCGCGGCATGGGTGCAGACCTGCTCGATCTCGTCGAGGAGGTGGGAGGAGAGGAAGACCGTGGTGCCCTCCGCCGCCAGTTCCCTGACCAGAGTGCGGATCTCGCGCATGCCCTGCGGGTCCAGGCCGTTGGTCGGCTCGTCGAGGACGAGCAGTCGGCGCGGCTGGAGCAGGGCGGCGGCGAGACCGAGGCGCTGCTTCATGCCGAGCGAGTACGCCTTGGCCTTCTTGCCGGCCGCCGCGGCCAGCCCGACCCGGTCCAGGGCCTGTCCGACGCGGGCTCGGCGGGTGCGCGGATCGGCGGTCGGGTCGGCGGAGTCGTAGCGCAGCAGATTGTCCCTGCCGCTCAGGAAGCCGTACAGCGCGGGGCCCTCGATCAGCGCCCCGACTTGCGGGAGCACGGAGCGGGCCGCGCCCGGCATGGGCCGGCCGAGGACCCGCGCGGTGCCGGACGTCGGATCGATCAGGCCCATCAGCATCCGGATCGTCGTGGTCTTCCCGGAGCCGTTGGGGCCGAGGAATCCGAAGACGCTGCCCGCGGGCACGCCGAGGTCGAGACCGTCGACGGCGAGTTGGCCATCGCGGTACCGCTTGGTGAGGCCCCGTGTCTCGATCACGGTCGCCGTCCCCGGCTCGATCACGGTTCCGGGCTCTGTCATACGTACTCCCCCTCGGTCGGTCGGGGATTGCGGACCGCCCCACCGTACGGAGCGTACGGCGGGGCGGGTGGGCACTGCCGGGAAGCGCGGCCCGCCCCGGCTCAGGAGGCGCCGTTGGCCGCCTTGACCAGCGTGTCCGGCGTGACCGCGCCGACGTACACCTTGCCGTCGTCCGTCACCAGCGCGTTGACCAGGCGGGTCTTGAAGACCGTGCCCGAGCCGAACGGGCCGGAGACCTTGTCGCCCAACGAGTCCAGGAACTGCTGTGCCTCGGCCGGTACGTCACCCGACGCCTTCGAAGGGAGTCCGGTGCCGCCCGGGGTCCGGATCTCGGCGATCGCGTTCCAGCCCTCGCCGATGACCTTCGTGTCCTTGGCGCCCGAGCCCCCGGCGCCCAGTCCTTCGGCACCCGGGAACATGCCCAGGCCCTCGGCCCCGTCGGCCTTCCGCTGCGCCTTCGCATCGTCGGCCTCGGTCACCTTGGCACCCTTGGGCGGGGTGAACGTGAACGAGGAAGCGGCCGGCTTCGCGAAGTCGACCTTGGTGAATCCGGCGTCGACGACGGCCTTGCCACCGCTGCTCGGAAGCAGCGTGAACTTCAGCGGCACACCGTTCCGCGCGTCGACCGCGACCGTGACCGAACCGATCGTGGAGCCGCTCTGCCTGGGCTTGATGAGCAGCTTGTACGCGTCACGTCCGGCGACCTGCGCCGTGCCGTCGACCGTCACCGAGGTGGTGGGGCCCGCGGCCTTCAGGACCTGCTCGGCGAGCGCCTTCGGCGTGGTCGGCACGCCCTCGGGGGCCGGGGTCGCGTGCCCGGACTTCTCGCCGGACTTCTGCCCGGCCCGGTGCTCGGTCCCGGCCCGCTTCTCGGTGGCGTGATAGGCCTCGTTGGACTTGCTGTCGTACGCCCAGACCTGATCGCCGTTGTGGATCAGGCTGTACTCCGCCGCGCTGTCCAGGATCGACACCCGCTGCTTGTCGGGGCCGTCGGCGGCCACCCGCAGGGTGTGCGTGCCGGACGCCAGCTCCGTCATCCTCGACTGCGGGTCGGCGCTCGAATCGCCCTTGCCGCCGCCACCGCCCTGAGCGAAGGAGCCGGCCAGACCGCCGAGCGACGGAATACCCAGGTCCGTACTGATCTTCACCGTGCCCGAAAGCTGCTGGGTGTCCGAAGCGGCGATCTTCTCGATGAGCTGCTGCGCGGTGATCTCCGGCAGATCGGGGTCACCGGTACTCGCGAGCGCCGGGACGAGCCCGATCGTCGCGGCCGCCACTCCCGCCACCGCGACCGGGACGATGTAGCGCGCCGCCTTGCGGCGGCCGACGGCGGTGCCCCTGGTCCCGCCGTTGCTCTCAACGCTGTCGTTCGGTGCCATATGTGCCCTACCTCCGTGGTCGGCGGCTTCCGTCCGGATGCACTCGTCCACTCCGTGCCGCCATTCTCACCGTTTTGCTCAGGAGTGGTTGTTCTCCATCTGACCAAAACAGCGGCGCGGAATCGTCAGCCCCGGGGAGCAACTCCGCCTACCTCTTCGGTATGACACCACGCGGGCGGATCCCGGCCCGTCCCGTAGGGGGCGCCGTCCGGACGGACTCAGCCCGCGCGGTGCACCACCGCGTCGCACAGCTCCTCCAGCGCGGACTTCGCGTAGCCCTCGGGCAGTGGCGCCAGCGTCGTGCGCGCCTCCTGCGCGTACCGGATGGTGTCCCGCCGGGCGTGCTCCAGCGCCGGGTGGGCGCGCAGTCTGCGCAGCACCTCCGCGTGCCGGGCGTCGTCGCTCAGGTCGCCGTCGAGCAGTTCGACGAGCTCCAGGTCGTCCGGCTTGCCGTCGGCCGCCGCCCGGGCCCGCAGGTGGAGCACGGGGAGCGTCGGGATGCCTTCGCGCAGGTCGGTGCCGGGGGTCTTGCCGGACTCGTGGGAGTCGGAGGCGATGTCGAGTACGTCGTCGGCGAGCTGGAAGGCGACGCCGAGCCGCTCCCCGTACTGGGTGAGGATGTCGACGGCCGACTCGTCCGCACCGGCCATCATCGCGCCGAACCGGCAGGCCACGGCGATCAGCGAGCCGGTCTTGCCGCGCATCACGTCGAGGTAGTGCTCGACCGGGTCGCGCCCGTCGACCGGGCCGGCCGTCTCCAGGATCTGGCCGGTGACCAGCCGCTCGAACGCCTCCGCCTGGATGCGTACGGCCTCCGGACCGAGGTCGGCCAGTATGTGCGAGGCGCGGGCGAACAGGAAGTCGCCGGTCAGGACGGCCACCGAGTTGCCCCAGCGGGTGTTGGCGCTGTCGACGCCGCGGCGTACGTCCGCCTCGTCCATCACGTCGTCGTGGTAGAGCGTCGCGAGATGTGTCAGCTCGACGACGACGGCCGCGGGCACGACACCCGGCGCGTCGGGGTCGCCGAACTGGGCGGCCAGCATGGCCAGCAGCGGCCGGAACCGCTTGCCCCCGGCGCGCACGAGATGCTGCGCGGCCTCTGTGATGAAGGGCACGCCGCTCTTGGTGGCTTCGAGCAGACCCGACTCGACAGCAGCCAAACCGGCCTGGACATCGGCCTCAAGAGCGTGGTCCCGCACGCTCAGTCCGAACGGCCCGACGACGGTCACGAGGGGATCTCCTGTCTGCTGACGATCACACGGAATGTCGATGTGTCGCTGTCATCACTCAAGTCAGCGTATCCGGTCCCCTTTGGATCACCGTGGGCGCCTTCCCGCCACCGCCGGTATGTTCGGGATCAGCTCATACGATCAGGAGTTCTCCCTTTGTCCCACACGGCTACCGACACCGAACCGACCCAGCCGCCGTCCGGCGACGACCATGCCTTTTTCGGCCAGCCACGGGGACTGATGACCCTCTCCGGCCTGGAGGTCTGGGAACGGTTCTCGTTCCTCGGCATGCAGGCGATCCTGGTCCTCTACTTCGCCGACACCGTCGCCCGCGGCGGCATGGGCATGGAGGCGGGCACCGCGGCGTCCGTCTCCGCCGCCTACGGCACCCTCGTCTACCTGGTCTCCGTGGCCGGCGGCTGGCTGGCCGACCGGATCCTCGGCTCGTACCGCGCCGTCCTGTACGGCGGCATCCTCATCGCCTGCGGGCATTACGCCATGGCGGTGCCCACCGACGCCATGACGTGGACCGGCCTCGGTCTGATCAGCGCCGGAACCGGTCTGCTCAAGCCCAATGTGGCGACCATGGTCGGCAAGCTGTACCGCACCGAGGACCAGCGCCGCGACGCCGGCTTCGCGCTGTATTACATGGGCATCAACATCGGGGCGTTCCTCGGCCCGCTGGTCACCGGCTGGCTCGGGGACCACGCGAGCTGGCACTGGGGATTCTCGGCCGCCGCCTTCGGCATGACGATCGGTCTGATCCAGTACGTACTGGGCCGGCGTCACCTGGTCGGCCGAAAGCACAGCGCCGAATTCGCGCTGGAACCGGCACCGATGCGCCGTGCCGTACGGCTGATCGTGATCGGCGCCGTCGTGGTCGCCGCCGTCGCCACCGCGCTGGCCCTGGCGGGCTGGCTCACCATGGGCCGATTCGTCGACGTGCTCACCCTCGTCTCGGTGATCGCACCGGTCGTCTACTTCGCGGTGATGTTCCGCAGCCCGCGGGTCACCAGCGAGGAGCGGGGCAGGCTGCGCCCGTACGTGGTGCTGTTCCTGGCCTCCGTCGTCTTCAACTTCATCCTCTTCCAGGCGTACTCGACGATGATCCTGCTCGCGTCGACCAACGCCCGTACCGAGATCTTCGGCTTCCACTTCCCGGCGAGCTGGTACGCCTCGGCGCTCGGCGCCTTCGAGGTCGCGCTCGCCCCCGTGGTCGCCGCGGTCTGGGCCCGGATGGGCCCGCGTCAGCCGCACGCCTCCAACAAGATCGCGATCGGGGTGATCCTCGGTGGACTGTCCTTCCTGCTGATGGTGCTGCCCACCTCCGGGCACACCGGCGACACCTTCAAGATGGCCGCCTGGTGGATCGTCGGCTCGTACCTGCTGCTCGGTCTCGGCGACATCCTGCTGGAGACCTCCGGCATGTCCGCGACCACCAAGCTCGCGCCCAAGGCGTTCGCCAGCCAGACGATGGCGCTCTGGTTCCTCTCGCTGGCCCTCGCCAACGGCATCCAGGCCCAAGTCGTGAAGCTGTACGGCGAGGTCTCCAACCCCGCCTACTTCGGTGTCAATGGCGCGATCGCGGTGGTGGCCGGTGTGGCCGTCATCGCCGCCGCACCCTGGCTCAAGCGCACCATGCACCCCGTCCACTGAGGTACCGCCATGCACATCCGCAGCACGTTTCCGTACGACACCACGCATGAGGACGTCCGCATCCCGCTGCCGGACGGCACCCGGCTGTACGCCCGGATCTGGCGTCCCGTCACCGACGAACCCGTCCCCGCGCTCCTGGAATATCTGCCCTACCGGCTGAGCGACTGGACGGCGCCGCGCGACTGGCAGCGCCACCCCTGGTACGCGGGCCACGGCTACGCCTCCGTCCGGGTGGACGTACGCGGGCACGGCAACAGCGAGGGCCTGCCGGGAGACGAGTACGACGCGACCGAACTGGCCGACGGGGTCGCCGTCATCCACTGGCTGGCCCAGCAGGAGTGGTGCTCCGGCCGCGTCGGCATGTTCGGCATCTCCTGGGGCGGCTTCAACTCGCTCCAGATCGCGGCGCTGGCCCCCGAGCCGCTGAAGGCGATCGTCACCGTCTGCTCGACGGACGACCGTTACGACAACGACGTCCACTACATGGGCGGCTCGGTCCTCGCCGTCGACATGCACGCCTGGGCGGCCACCATGCTGGCCTTCGTCTCCCGTCCGCCGGACCCGGCGCAGGTCGGCGAGGGCTGGAAGGACATGTGGCTGAAGCGGCTGGAGGCCGTCGAGCCGTATCTCCACAACTGGCTGGCGCACCAGACCCGCGACGACTACTGGAAGCACGGCAGCGTCTGCGAGGACTATTCCGCGATCCGGGCGAACGTCCTCGCGGTGGGCGGCTGGCACGACCCGTACCGCGACACCGTCCTGCGGCTCGTCGAACACCTCGATCCGGACAGGGTCCGCGGGCTCATCGGGCCCTGGTCGCACCAGTACCCCGACCGCGGTCTGCCGCCGGGCCCGGCGATCGGCTTCCTCCAGGAGACGCTGCGCTGGTGGGACCAGCACCTGAAGGACAAGGACACCGGCGTCATGGCCGAGCCGCTGCTGCGGTCCTGGATCAGCGAGTCGCACCGGCCCGCCACGGCGTACGAGACGCTGCCCGGCCGCTGGGTCGGCGACACCAGCTGGCCGTCGGAGAACATCGCGACGGTCGCGTACGCCCTCCAGGGCGGTCCGCAGATCGTCGACTCGCCGCAGCAGACGGGCCTGGACGCCGGGCGCTTCTTCCCGTTCGGCAACGCCGCCGACCTGCCGCCCGACCAGCGCGACGAGGACGCCAAATCGGTCTCCTTCGAGTTCCCGGTCGAGGACGCCCCGATCGAGATCCTGGGCCGCCCCCGGGTGAAGCTGCGCATCCGGATGGACGCGCCCCGCGGCCAGGCGATCGCCCGGCTCTGCGACGTCGCACCGGACGGCTCCTCCACCCTGGTCACCCGCGGCGCGCTCAACCTCTCCGCCCGGCACGGCCGCGACCGCGCGGACGACTGGCCGGTGGGCCGGTACGAGGACGTGTCGTTCGACCTCAACGGCATCGGGCACACCTTCCCGCCCGGCCACCGGATCAGGCTCGCGGTCTCCTCCTCGTACTGGCCATGGATCTGGCCGCAGGCCGGGTCGGTGGGCTTCACCCTGGACGCCGACGGCAGCTTCGTCGAACTGCCGGTGCGCCGGCACACCGAGGATCCCGCGATCCGGTTCGAGGAACCGGAGCAGTCGGAGCCGCTCGGCGTCGTCCACCCCGTGACGCTCGAGGAACAGCGCCCCGAGCGGCTGGTGGTCCGTGACGTCGCCAAGGGCGAATGGCGGCTGGAGGTCGACCCGCGCTACGGCGGCACCCGCGTCTACCCGGACGGCCTCGAATTCACCGAGGACGCCCTGGAGACGTACACGATCCAGGAGGACGACCCGCTCTCCGCCCGTACCCGCTCCGACTGGACGATCCGGCTGCACCGGCCGGAGATGGCGTGGGACGTACGGATCGAGACCCGCTCCGAAATCAGTGCGGACGACACCGACTTCATCACGTCCAACGAGGTGGTCTGCAAGGACGGCGGCGAGGTCGTCTTCCACCGCACCTGGGAGAAGCGGATCCCGCGCACGGCGGGCTGAGAGGGCCCGGCACTGGGCAGCGCGGGTGAAGGAGCGGGGCCGTGGCGCGTGCATCGCAAGGCGGAGGATCGCGTCAGACGGGGTCTCCCCTGCTCGAGCACAGCCGAGAGCTTGCGCAAGGAGCGTTGGTGATTGACGACAACGCCGCGAGGTGCGTGCCCCAGCCCCGCAACGCCTACCGCCGGGCCCTGTGAATCACCGCCGTGCCCTCGCGCCCCCGGGGGCACGGCGGAACTTTCCGGGCATCAGGAGCAGTTGGGACACTCCCGCGAGGTAGCGACACCGACGTAACGTGTCCCCCAAGCGACCTGGAAAGCGAGGCAGCAACACATGCCCGAGCAGAGCAGCCCGCTCGATCTGGCCGAGGGCGACCCCTTCGGTCCGCACAACCTTCCGTACGGTGTGTTCTCCACCCCCGACCACCCCGAGGACCGTCGGGTCGGCGTCCGCATCGGCAACCACGTACTGGACGCCGGAGCCGCGGCACACACACTCGGCTCGCCCTACGCGCAACTCCTCGCCCAGCCGGACCTGACCGCGCTGCTGTCGGCGGGCCGCACCGTCTGGCGGGACGTCCGACGGGCCCTGACCGCCTGGGTGACGGTCCCGGCCCACCGCGCGGACATCGAACCGCTGCTGCACCCGGTCGAGTCCGTGACGCTCCATCTGCCGTACAAGGTCGCGGACTACGTCGACTTCTACGCGAGCGAACACCACGCCACCAACGTCGGGAAGATCTTCCGGCCGGACGGTGACGCGCTGACCCCCAACTGGAAGCACCTCCCGATCGGCTACCACGGCAGGTCCGGCACCGTCGTCGTCTCCGGTACGGACGTGGTGCGCCCCTCCGGCCAGCGCAAGGCGCCCGCCGACCCGGCACCCGTCTTCGGTCCGTCCGTCAAGCTCGACATCGAGGCCGAGGTCGGCTTCGTCGTCGGAGTCGGCTCCACGCAGGGCCGCCCGGTCCCGCTCGGCGACTTCCGCGACCACGTCTTCGGGCTGTCGCTGCTCAACGACTGGTCGGCGCGGGACATCCAGGCCTGGGAGTACGTCCCGCTCGGCCCGTTCCTCGGCAAGTCCTTCGCCACGTCCGTATCGGCGTGGGTGACCCCGCTGGAAGCCCTGGAGGCGGCCCGGATCGCGCCCCCGGCCCGCGACTTCCCGCTGCTCCCCTATCTGGAGGACGCGGGCGAGGAGGAGGCCGGCGGGCTCGACCTGCGGATCTCCGTCGCGATCAACGGACAGCCGGTCGCCGAACCGCCGTTCGCCACCATGTACTGGACGGCGGCCCAGATGCTGGCCCAGATGACGGTGAACGGCGCCTCACTGCGCACCGGTGATCTGTACGGCTCCGGCACGGTCAGCGGCGCCGATCCCGGACAGCGCGGCTCGCTCCTGGAACTGACCTGGAACGGCCGCGACCCGCTGGACCTCCCGGACGGCAAGCGGACGTTCCTGGAGGACGGCGACACCGTGACGATGACGGCCTGGGCACCGGGCCCGGACGGCACGAGGGTCGGCCTCGGCGAGGTCACGGGACGGATCGTGCCGTCCGCATGACGCCTGCCCGTCGACGGCCGCGCTCCGTGACGG
>NZ_JBHVFF010000110.1:0-24751 GCF_042801895.1 Streptomyces sp. NPDC057543
AGGTGAACTCCTGGACCGGGTTTCTCGACGCCTTTGTGCACCTCGGCGACGGCACCACCCGGATGAAGGACCTGTCCACCTCGGTGGTCGCGCTGCTGGTGTCGGAGGCGTGCAACATCGGCCTGGCCCCGGTGGTGAACCCCGGCTATGAGGCGCTGACCCGGGCCAGGCTCGTGCACGTCGACCAGTACTACCTGCGCGCCGACAGCATCGCCGCGGCGAACGCCGCGCTGATCGCCGCCCAGGCCGAGGTGCCCATTGTGAAGTTCTGCGGTGAGGGGCTGCTCGCCTCGGTGGACGGGCTGCGGTTCGTCGTCCCCGTCCGCACGGTCAGCGCAGCGCCGTCGCCGAAGTACTTCGGGTTCAAGCGCGGCATCACCTGGCTCAACGCCGTCAACGACCAGGTCGCGGGCATCGGGCAGATGGTCGTGCCAGGCACCCCGCGCGACTCCCTGCACATCTTGGACGCGCTGCTGAACCTGGACGGCGGAGTCAAGCCGGAGATGGGGGCGACCGACAACGCCTCGTACTCCGACATGGTGTTCGGCCTGTTCAAGATCCTCGGCTACAACTTCAGTCCGCGGTTCCGCGACCTGGACGACCAGCGGTTCTGGCGGGCCACGATGCCCGGCGTCGAGACGGGCAGCTACGGCGCGCTGGAAGACCTGGCCCGCAACCGCGTGAACCTGAACAAGGTGATCACGCACTGGCCGGACATGCCGAAGGTCGCCGGTTCCCTGGTCACCAACCAGGTCCGCGCCTACGACCTGCTGCGTATGTTCGGACGCGACGGCCGCCCGACCCCGCTGGGCGCCGCGTTCGCGGAGTACGGGCGGATCGCCAAGACCGAGCACCTGCTGCGGGTGGTCGATCCGGTGGACGACACCTACCGCCGTCGGATGAACCGGCAGCTCACCGTGCAGGAGTCCCGCCACAAGCTGGCCCAGGACGTGTGCCACGACAAGCGGGGCACCATCCACCAGGCGTACCGCGACGGCATGGAGGACCAGCTCGGTGCGCTCGGCCTGGTTCTCAACGCCATCGTGCTCTGGACCACGAAGTACATCGACGCCGCCGTCACCCAGCTGAAGGCCGAGAGTCACGAGGTCCGCGAGGAGGATATCGCCCGCCTGTCCCCGCTCAAGCACCGCAACCTCAACCTGCTCGGCCGCTACAGCTTCACCGCCAGCGTCCCGGCCGCCGGCGCCCTGCGCCCGCTGCGCGACCCGGACGCGCCGGAGCTGGACGAGGACGACGACGGGGGCGAGCCGGGCTAGGCTGTTTCGTTTGGATCATCCGCTTGTTCTTCCGGTCATAGGTCCGGTTGCGGCGCGCGATCCGCGAATGCGGGCTCGACTTGACCCGCGTCCGCTGCGCCACACGCATGGTCAGGCCGGTGGCAGAGACGGAGAACGCTGCCACGCTAGGAGGCTCGTGCGTCGTGGTTCTCGCGATTGGCGAGGACTTGTTCCATATGGGTCTGGGCCCACTGCCTGAGCCCGCGTGTCAGGTGGTGGAGTGAGAGGCCGAGGTCGGTCAGCTCGTAGGTGACGGTGACAGGGACCGTGGGTGTCACGGTGCGGATGAGCAAGCCGTCGCGTTCGAGAGCCCGTAGGGTCTGGGTCAGCATCTTCTGGCTGACGCCAGCCAGTAGCCGGGCCAGCTCGGAGTAGCGCATCGCCTTCGGAGTGTGCGATGCACCGGACTGTTCGGATGTGTCACCGCCCAGTGCACACAGGATCAGGACGACCCACTTGTCTGAGATCCGGTCGAGAAGCTGACGGCTGGGGCACACCGCCAGGAACGCGTTGTACTCCGCCTTGGCCTGCGCTTTTTTGTCGGCCTTCGTCGTCGCCACTGATCTCGCCTCTCGCCTTCTGGGTTGTTACGCACTTCAGAGTGCCTACTTCCCGACAGGAAGTTCCTCTCCAATGCTGGTGCAAGGGGGCTGGAGACGCCACCCCTGGCATGAAGCGAAAGGCACCACGATGAACACGCCCTCCGTACCTCTTCCCGGCGGAACCTGGACGCTGGGTGACTCGCCCGTCACCCGGTTCGGCTACGGCGCGATGCAACTCGCCGGCCCGTGGGTCATGGGCCCGCCCGCCGACCACGACGGCGCCCTGGCCGTGCTGCGCGAGGCGGTCAGCCTCGGGATCACCCACATCGACACCAGCGACGCCTACGGACCGCGCATCACGAACGAGCTGATCCGCGAAGCGCTGCACCCCTACCCGGAATCGCTGTTCATCGCCACCAAGGTGGGTGCGACCCGCGACGCGCAGGGCGGCTGGCCCACGGCCCGGCGCCCCGAAGACCTGCGCAAGCAGGTCCATGAAAACCTCGAATCCCTCGGTGTCGAGACCCTCGACCTGGTCAACATGCGCATGGGCGACGCTCAGGGCCCCCAGCCCGGCTCGATCACCGAAGCATTCGAGACGCTTGTCGGCCTTCAGCAAGAGGGGCTCATCCGCCACCTCGGCGTCAGCAACGTCACCGGGGAGCAGGTCGCTGAGGCGCGCAGCATCGCCCCGATCGTGTGCGTGCAGAACATGTACAACCTCGCCCACCGCCACGACGACGACCTCGTAGATCATCTCGCCGCCGATGGCATCGCCTACGTGCCGTTCTTCCCACTGGGAGGCTTCACGCCGCTACAGTCCGAGGCTCTCTCACAGGTCGCGAACCGACTGGGGGCGACGCCCATGTCGATCGCGCTGGCCTGGCTGCTGCGGCGCTCGCCGAACATCCTGCTCATCCCCGGCACTTCGTCCACCGCTCACCTGCGCGAGAACATCGCCGGAGCCGGGCTCCCCCTCTCCGACGAGGATGTGGCCGAACTGGACAGCATCGGTCACTGACCAGCACACAGGTCGCCGACCGAGACCGGGCTACCGGGATGACCGCCTGCACTCCGGCCGCCGGCGCCCTGCGCCCGCTGCGCGACCCGGACGCGCCCGAGTTGGATGAGGACGACGTTGAGGACGGCGCGGACTGATCGGGGTCAGGATGCGACCAGGGCCTCGGTCGGCTTGTGGGCCGCCGCCTTGGTCAGCCGCTTCGCGGCGGTGGCCGTCCGCTTCCGGGGAGCCCGCGGGTTGCGCGCTGGACCGGGCTCCTGGGGGTCGTCATCTGCCGCCTCGTACGGCGCCTTCTACTCCTTCGTCTGTCCGTTGATGTTCGCCGGAGTCGTCGTTGGTGCTTCTGCGCCTGATGCGGGTCCCGCCTCCTTCACGATGGCGGGGTTTGTCCCCGAAGCTGGTCGAGGACGCGGCCGCGACCAGAATTCCGACCTGCTCAGCGGAGTCGGGCCCGGGCAGAGGCAGATCGACGTCTGGCTCATCGTGGACGTACCCGACCGCGACGGCTGTGGGGAGGTACTGCATCAGGGCGTCGACTACGTCGGAGCGGCGGCGGCCACTGCGGCGGATGAGCTGGCGGAACACTCGCAGCACGGTAGGCGTGCTGGTGTCGATGTTCCATACCGTCTCCGGTACGGTCCAGGACCCCTGCGATTCCTTCTGGCCGGGGGCGGATCCGTTCGCCGGCGTCGAGGGGGCAGGGCAACTGTCCGTCTGTGTCTGCTCGTACCACCAAGCTGCGGCGTCGTTCTCGCCGAGGGACAGGTGGTACAGATACAGGCAGTAGGACGCGGCCTTGTCTTCGGCTCCGGAGGCGTACTGCCACCACGACCGGGCCCCGTCCTCTGACTCGGCGAGCTGGAGGATGCAGCCCAGCACCCGGGCTCCGTCCGGATCGGGCAGTTGCTCGGTCACGAACCCGCTCAGCACGGAGGTGGGGGTGCGTGACACCAGCGCCTCGCACAAGGCCAGCAGGTCCTGGTTCGCCGCCTCACTCAGCGGGTCTGTGCAGCCGACTCACCGGCCACGAACCCGCCCGCGCCGGAGATCCTGTCGTACGGATCTTCCGGCCGGCTCGGATGGTCGATCAGCCGGGCCCGTGAGAGTAGCTCGTCGATAGCGGTCACAGTGCTTTCCCTTCAGGGTCGCTTTCAGTACTGAGAACGGCTTCCACCGCATGCCTGGCGTGCCGCTCGTCAGATCGGACGGAGGTAATCGGAACACCGAGGACATCGGCAACGGTGGAAGGCGACATGCCGCGCAGGTGCCGCAGGACCATCACGTCGAGCTGCTGATCGGGCAGGCGGCTCAGCACCTTGAACAACGCACTGGACTCTTCGTACTGGGCGAACCGTTCCTCGTCGGACGCCGCTCGCTCCATCGCCGCGGTGTCGAACGCGTGCACAGGAACACATAGGCGTAGGACTCGTAGAACTCCCCCTGGAGCTCCTTGAACGCCTGGTGATCGATGAGCGGCACATCAGGGCTGGTGGAGACCGCCGTAGGCCGTTCGATACACCGGTCGATCCAGTCCTGCTTCTTCTGCGCCTCCAGCGCCGCCGACGCCCATATCCTGCGCATCGGCCAGGTAGGGATGCGCAGCTCCTGCACCAGACTCTGCGTGATCTCCCACCGGGGATACAGACCCGCGCCCCGCAGCAGCTCGGAGATCTGGGACTTCGCCCGTCTTGTTCGGCCGTGGAGATCGCTGATGGTCATTCCGCTGGAGAGGAACTTCGCGCGAAGCGGCTCCAGCCAGGCCCTGCACGGCGGCCGGGGGATCGGCCTCGGGGCTCCTCGCCGGCACTTCGGTCGTGGCCACCGAACTCGGCCCCGTCACCCAGCCGGGCGCCGGGTTTGCCGGGGGACGGGCCGTTGATCCGCTTGTCGTCCGCCGCATAGGTTCCTCCCATGACAAACGTACGGATTGGTGTGATGCACGACCGTGACTGGGCTCCGGAGGGGTTGCCCGAGTTCGCGCGGCGGGCCGAGGCGCTCGGTGTGGACGACCTGTGGGTGGTGGAGGACCTGGGCTGGAACGGCGGCGTGTCGGCGGCAGCCGTGGCCCTGGGGGCGACATATCGCCTGCGGGTGGGTATCGGTATCACTCCGGCCCCGCTGCGCAGTCCGGCGCTGCTGGCGATGGAACTGGCCACGCTGGCACGGGTGTTCCCCGGTCGGCTGGTGGCCGGTATCGGGCACGGCGTGCGGGAGTGGATGGCCCAGGTCGGTGTCGCGCCCCGTTCCCCGCTGGCCCTGCTGGAGGAGACGATCACCTCCGTGCGCGCGCTGCTGCGCGGTGAGCGCGTCGAAGTGGCGGGGCGTGAGGTACGGCTGGAGGGCGTCAGGTTGGTGCATCCGCCGGCTGATGTCCCGCCGGTCATCGCGGGCGTGGTGCGCCCTCGCTCTCTCGAACTGTCCGGCCGGGTCGCCGACGGCACACTGATCGCCGAGGGTCACGGTCCGCGCGATCTGGAACACACTCGCGAGCTGACCGCCAAGGGTGGCGCCACTGCGGATCACACCCTGACCGTCTTCGCCTTCGCGTGCGTCGGCGACGACTCCGACCAGGTGGCCCGCACCCTCCACCCCCACACCGAGGGCCATGGCGCCTGGCTGGGCCGCCCCCAGGAGGAGGTCTTCACCGTGTCCGGCGACGCCGTCCGGGCCGCCGACGGCATCCGCGATCTCGCGGAGGCCGGCGCGGACACGGTCGTCCTTCGTTTCGTGGGCGAGGATCCGCTGGGGCAGTTGGAGGCCGTCCTTCGTGCCTGGCAGGCGTCCTGAGGCACTTCGCAGCCGAAGCCGCAGCCGGCGCTGTCCAAGCTGTCTATGAAGCTTGGGGCTACCGCAAGTTGGGCGACCAGCAGCCGTTTGCTGACTCGCCCGTGTTCTCGGTCATGCTGCGCTCGGTCGCTCCGGCTGAGAACTAGAGCCTGTCTCATTGACCGCTCGTTGATTCGTGGCGGGGCTGGTTAGTCTGCTGCGATGACGGACATCGAGCTGATCGTTGACCTGCGCGGTCGGCTGATCGAGACACTCAACGACTTCTGGGACGCGGTGAGCGAGCCGTGCCGGCTGCCGGAGTGGTTCGGCCGGAACCTGGACGCGTGGTCGGACACCATCGAGACCCGTGGAATCTCTGAAGTGATCGACAGTCACGACAGCCTGACCGTGCACGTCGACCAACAGGGACTCTTCGACGGAAAGCGGCAGGAAGCCAGCGTCCTGGCCGACACCTTCGAGGAGAGCGAAACCGGCTCGTCATCCATGCGTCGGCCTAACGGACCGGGTCAGCGCCGGGTCCACATGAGGATGGCAGCAAGGTGGAGCGCGGCCTGATAAGCGATCGCGAGCTTGCGGGCAACCCCGGATCACGCCGCGGCTGCGGGGGCACCGCAGTGGCGGATCCAGTTGCGCAGGGCCTCATGGTGCACGCCGAGTTCCTCGGCCATGCGGCGGATCACGGGCTTCGGCTCGGCGGTCCGGTACATCCGTACCGCACGCTCACGCAACTCCAGCGGGTACTTCCTCGGCGCAGGCATCGTCTGGGTTCCTCTCATGAGACCCATCTGACCTTCTGTCACCCATCCCCGCATCTCGGGGGAACCTCACCCCGGTCCGGCCGTCGGCGGCAGCACCAACCTGGCCGTCGTCGGCGCGTACGTCCTCGCCGGAGAGCTGGCACGGGCGGGCGCCGACCACGAGCGCGCCTTCCCCGCCTACGAGCGCGTGATGGCGAAGCACGTGCGCGGCAGCCGCGCGGCAGCGCTGAGCGCGGCGATGACCCTGATCCCCATGTCCCACCTCGGCATGTGGGGACTGGCCCAGGGCGCCCGCCTGATCTCCGCCCTGCCCGCAGGCCCCAGCCGCGCCCTCGTTCGCCTCACTACCAAGAGCGCACGCCTCTACAACTCTGTGACCGTCGACGACTACCTGCCGTCGCCCGCTGCATCAGGAGGTCCGGTTGGCCTCGCAGGCGACCCCGGAGGCGGCCTAGGAATGGAGTGAGGAGCTGCTGGGCTGGCTGACGGAATGGTCAAGAGGTCGCCCAACGAGCGCCCACGACGTTGTTACGGCGTAGCAGAATGCTCCGGACCCGGCAGGCTCGGAGGCAGGCAAGACCAAGCGTTTCGAGTCGATCGGGCTGGCCGGGTGTTTCATAAGTGCTCGCTCAATGCCGCGAAGTTAAGGGTCACCAGGCAGCTGTCAATGAGGGGGCGTACACGTGAAGTCCATGCGCCGCGACGTGGGTTCGGCATGCTGGGGGTAGGTCTGGGTTCTGTCCGGATCGAGAAGTTGAGGCCTCGTTGAATGACCGGTCTGCTATCCCCTACCGCCCTGCGCTTTCGGTTGAGGGTGACGTCTTTGCCCCTGGGCATCTGGGCGAGCTGACCCAGATGGTTCCGTTCGAGCTCGTGGATGCCGTGCTGGAAGAGACGGGCCGCACCGAGTGCCGCCTGCGGATACTGCCGTCGCGAGTGGGGGTGTACTTCGTCCTGGCGCTGGGCTTGTTCGGGCATGTCGGTGCCGGCCTGGTCTGGCAGAAGCTGACCCATGGTCTGAGCGGGCTGGTGGTCCCAGCTCCGTCGGAGAAGGCGCTGCGGGACCTGCGGCGGCGGATTGGCGTGGCCCCGTTGAAGACACTGTTCGAGACGCTGGCGGTCCCGCTGGCGCAGCCGTCGACGCCCGGCGCCCGGTACCGTCGATGGCGGACCGTCGCCTTCGACGGGTGCGGCTCATTGAAGGTCCCCGACCACGAACGCAACCGCAATTGGCTCGGCAAGCTGCGGTCCCGGCTGGGCCCTGCGGGCTACCCCACGATGATGCTGATGGCACTCGTGGAGACCGGCACACGGGGCGTGCTTGGGGCAGCCTTCGGTCCGACCCAGACCAGCGAGACCGCCTACGCCGCGCGGCTGCTGCACCTGATCGACCGCGACATGCTGCTGCTGGCGGACCGCGGCTTCGACAGCAACTACTTCCTGGAAGCGGTAGCCGCCACCGGCAGCCAGTTCCTGACCCGCTGCCGCTCCTACCGACGCCCGCCCGTCCTCGCCGTACTGAGTGACGGCTCCTATCTCACCCAGATCTCCGGACTGCGACTCCGGGTGATCGAGGCCGAAGTGAAAGCGAACGGCGCCGATGGAAGTACCACCGCCGACCGGAACCGGCTGATCACCACCTTGACCGACCACCGCACCGATCCCGCCCCCGTGCTGGTACGCCTCTACCACGAGCGCTGGGAGATCGAGTCCGCCTTCCTCGCGCTGCGCCACACACTCCTTCGCGGCCGTGTCCTGCGCTCCAAGGACCCCCTCGGGATCGAGCAGGAGGTATGGGCCCTTCTGACGCTCTACCAGGCGATCCGGCACACCATGGTCACCGCTGTAGAGACCTGCCCCGGCATTGACCCCGACCGGGCCTCCTTCACTATCGCGCTCGAAGCTGCCCGGGACACCGTCGTCACTGCCGCCGGCGTCCTCGTTCCCGCCGCGAAGGACCAGGTCGACCTGGTAGGCCGTATCGGAAGAGCTGTCCTGGCTGGTCTCCTCCCGGCGCGGCGGGCACGCTTCAGCGCCCGGATCGTCAAGGCGGGCACCTCCCGCTACCACTCATGGAACCGCCGCCCGGACGACTACAGGCCACTGACCAGCACCAACATCACCACAGTCGAAGTGACCGTCCATGAGCCACCGCCCAAACCGGTCAGGAAACCGCAGGCCCTCACACCTGGTCGGCGGCCTGCCGTACCACGATCCTCAGATCAGGCCGGACACCCGGCACCCACGGGCACTCGCTGGCAGGTTGTGCAGGCCATCCTGCAGCAGGCCCCGGAACACGCACGACGCGCCGAAGACCTCGCAGCCGCGCTCGGCATCACCGGCAAGAAGAAGCTGCACAGCTTCTACGTCCAAATGTCCGCCTGGGCCAGCCGGGGCCGACTCGTCAAGGTCGTCCCCGGCACCTACCAAATCGCACCCCAACCAGCGATGGACACGGCCCCGTGACCCTTAACTTCGCGGCATTGAGTGCTCGCTCGTGAAACGCCCCGTCGCCCGGAGGTCCACCTGCGGCGATCATGTTTCATGAGTTGTTGATAGGACTCCGGGGCCGAGATCAGCGAATCGGCCGGAGCGCATGTGCAACAACCGATCGGTTCTTGGACAGCGGTGTCATGCCGGGCCGGAGTCGACTCCGAATGCCCAACAAGGGTGTTCAACAACCATCCGGAGCCCCGGTGTCCGCCCATGACGACTCCCGCTGAGTGGGCGGACACCGACGACGGTCCGCTGATAGCCTTCCCCGCCAACTCCTCCGGGGCCCAGGAGGCTGAGGGTCATGCTGTGTCGGGTCGGTGCCGATGGCGCCGGCCGAGCGAAGCGAACGCCCGAGGTCTTTGGTGAGGATGCGCGAGTGTCGCCGCCGCCACCACAGGTCGGGGGCCGGGCAGGTGAGCCAGACGGCAACGCGACTGCGGACACCCTGGTTGACCGTGACTGACCCCTGCTCTGGCACGGTTGTGGTACGAACCTCCGCCGACGACAGCCAGCCACGACGGCGGGGGCTCCGATCGACCAGGCGCGCGTTGCCTCGCTGCACCCCCACCGGCCTCAGCCACGCTTACCCTGCCGTCGATCAGAGCAAGCCGCGACGGCCGGCCCGTGACGATGACGGGAGCCCTCGGCTGGGGAAGCTGAGGTGCTTCGGGGGGCTGGAAGCTTGCCGAGCTGCGGCCGAACGGTGTGGCCGCGGCCGCGTCAGGCTCGGCTGCTTTCACCGTGGTTCCCTGCTGTTCCCCATCCGTTCTGGTGCGGTTGTGGTGCGGCTACTGGTGACGTTCCGAGCCAGCGCGGAGGCACGGGCGCGCTTGACCGGTGCTCGGTTCACTGGACGTCGGCCAGCCAGCGCAGCGCGCTGAGGCTCGGCAGGAAGAAGTACTCTCCGCCGCGGGTGATGACAAAACGCTCTACGCCGTGCAGGCGGCGCCGGATGGGGTGCTGAGGGATCGTGAAGATGCCCGTGCCGTCGTTGTTGCCCGTGAGCAGGTCCTTCTCCTGGTCGAGGCCGGTGAAATGGCCGTCGTTCAACCATTGCGACTTCACGAATTCAAACTGACGGTCAAGGTGCGAGCCGATGAAGACGAAGACGATGCCACGGTCGGCGCCGTCGTCGTCCAGGATGCCAGCCGGAAGCGGGGGACCGTAGTTGGTGCCCCGTCGGATCATGTGGTGCAGGCGGATGTCACCGATGATCTCTGAGTCGCGCGGGTTGGCTCGCCTGGCGTGGGCGCCGTGGGGGCAGATCGTGCCACGCGGATCGGACTCGTAGCGGAAGCCGTTGTTGCGTAGGGCGTCCGCTCCCAGGGCCGGGTCGTCGTGCTCGGGCGCCAGGATCAACGGGGCGCCGCTCTGCCAGCGGCCCACGATCTTGGCGGCGAGCAGCGACTCTTCCTCCGGGCTGCCGGAGTTGTCGTGGAGATACCGGCGGAAGGCCGCGACGCGCGTGTGCAGCTTCCGCCAGGCCACGAAGGTGCCGTTGCGGCCCAGCTCGGCCGGCTGCGGCATCGGCGGCAGGTTTCCAGTCTCGTCGCGATAGCCGAGCACGAATTCGCCTGCCTTGAGCACGGAACCGTCACCGGGCGGACTCTCGGCACCGCTGCCTTCGATCGCGGGGTTGCCGATGCCGTCCTTGTAGCCGAAGCTAGTACGCCCGCTGGACAGCTGGTAGAAGTCCTGCCGATGGACAACCTGAAGACCGGGAAGCTGCGCGTGGGCCTTGCGCGCACGTTCGAGGACGACCGCCAATGACTCCTGGTCGGCAGCCAGGAGGGACAGCACGACATGTACCTGGCCGGTACCGAAGGGCGGCTCCCAGCGGGCGGGCGCGCTCTCCCCGGTGTCACCGATGAACTCGGCGCGCGCTGCCATGCCCTGCCGAAACTCCTCAGGGAAGGTGCTCAGGGCGACCGGTGAGACCTGGAGCGCTTCGAGCCCCCGGTACGTCAGTCCGGCGTTGAGGAGCGCGGGCAGGTCCGGTTGCCACCAGTTCGCAGCGGAGTCGACCAGCTCGGCCAGACGCCCCATCAACTCGCGCCCGGCGACGGGATCGTCCACACGCAACAGGATGTAGGTGCCGACGTACGGTGACGGCCGGTCACGCAGCACGATGCCCTGAATCTCGTCCAGCTGCAGCGGCGCTGCTTCAGTCGCTGTCATGACGTCCTTCCGGTCAGCTATCGGCGACTTTGTACCAATTGCTGCTACTTTCGGCGCTGTCCGACACGGCACATCGCGCGATTGACGAGCGCCTGAGCGCGCGGGGTCGCTCGGAGCGCAAGGTTCCACCGCGCGAGCCGAAGCGCTGGCTGGAGATCGTCGCCGACGGTCAGCCAGAACTCCGCCGCGTGATCGGCGTACGCCTCGGGGTGGCGCGCCATCAACTCCTCGTAGCGTGCGGCAGCGTGGGCACGCCAGAACCGAGCTTCCGTCGATGCCTCGCACCTGCCCAGGAGGCGGGCAAGCCGGGTCGCGTAGTCGGGATCGTCACTGGCGAGGGCCAATCGGCGCAGGCGCTCTATCGCTACGGCCACCCTGCCTTCGGCGGCATCGGCCTCAGCGAGGTGGCCATGCGCCGGCACGTAGGACGGCAGTCGGCGAGTGGCCGACTCCAGCCAGACGCGCGCGCTCACCAGTCCACCCTGGGCCAGCCACATCTGCCCGCACTGGAATTCGAGGACCGCCAGCGGAAAGGGACTGACCCCGCGGAAGACGCGTCTCGCTGCCAAAAACCACGACTCGGCCTCGTCCACCTCGCCGCTCTCGGCCTGACAGCGGGCCATGGCGCCGAGGGTCCAGAAGTCCTGCTGCATCGACAGCCCCTGTCGATACAGCGCAAGCGCCTCGTCGTACCGCCCGACCGCCTGACAGACGGCGGCTCGCTCCTCGTCCACGCTGCGCCGATCGAGCCCCAGCGCAGCCGCCGCGTCCAGATCGTCCAGCGCCGCCGCGAATCGATGGAAGAGGCCCGCCAGCCTGGCACGCGCCACAAACGAGCGAGGATCGCGCGGCACCTGGTCGACGAACGTCTCGGCCAGCGATGCCGCGCGCTCGGCCTCGTCGATGCGGCCCCCTACATGCCCGCGCAGGGCGGTCAGCTCCACCAACTCGCCCCAGCCGTCGGCGGTGAGTCGTCCCCGTGTCGCCTGCGACGTCAGACCTTCGATGCGCGCGTCGAGGTTGCCCATGGCGATGATGCCGGCTGTTGTGGGCGGCCCGCCCACAAGGTCGGGCCCCCGCTCACCGTCGGCAAGAGTGGCTGCCCTGGAACTGCTCATCAGCCTGCGGCGGCCGTCGGGACGGAAACGGGTTCGGGCGGGTCGGGGTTGGGCGGTGCCAGGTACGGGAACTCGCGCGAAGCCGGGACGGTCCCGTCGACGCCGTCGCTCACGCGTGGGCCATGGCCCGCGTTGACGATCAGTGTGTAGAGCGTGTCGATGACATCGTCGTTGAGCGACCGGCCGCCACAGGTCGCATGCTCCCGTCCCTCCAGCAGGGCCCGCTCGATCTCGAAATAGCTGTCTTCGGCGTACGGCTTGGCAACGTCCACGATCAGGAAGTCCGCGAGCAGCAGCTCCGTCAGCGGATGCGTCCCGTCCGGCTGCGTCGTCCAGTCCAGCTTGCCGTCGAGACCGTCGAAGAAGACCAGGTTGGCGTTAAGGCGTGAGCGATAGGCGGCCACGTAGCTCGGCCCCAGCCGGAACGGATCTTCCTCATTGTAGAGATCGCGCAGGTCAACGACCTTATTGGCGGCGTCGACCCCGTTGTCCGACAGGAGAATGTTCTTGACCTCGGGGCGGCCGAGGCGTTCGAGGCGCACCGGATATGGCCCGACCGTGACGGTTTCCGCCGCAACGGCGAAGACGCTCCCCGAGGCCGCCCCGAACACGCTGGCGACGTCAAGCTCTACCACGACGGTCAGGACGTCGGCGCCCTCCAGGGAGTTGGTGCCCTTCGGTACGAAGGCGAGCCGCCGCCTCGCGCGCGTCTCCACCTCCTTGGCCACGTCCATGAAGAAGGGATCCAGCCGCAGCCCGGCGTAGCAGCGCACGCCATGTCCCTCGCCGCCCCGCTCGTCATTCACCAGCAACGAAACCGATTCCCCGTTGGGCGGCACGCACGTTCCCTGCTGCGCCAACTCCCCGTCGTCATCCGGTCCGATCGGAATCGAGAAGGTGCAGGTAAGCGCGAATTCGTCGGTGCCGACATCGAGGAGTGAGCCGGAATCTCCCGTAGGCACGGATACCGGACGGACGCGGAAACGATAGCTGGCAGCGTCAGAGAACAGGGCTCCCGGCCGCGCATTGGGAAAGACATTCATGACGAGGACGAGCCGACCCGACCGGGAGGGGCTGGGAAAGGCATAGAGGTCGGTCAGGTCTATGGTCGGATCGGCCAGGGCGCGAGTGCCGGAAAGATGGTCGGACATGATGCTGCGACCTCCGTTGACGGGGCCCGAGCCGACGACCGCGCGCCGTTGCCAGGCCGCCTGGTGGTACCCAGGCGCCATGGCCACGGGGCTATAGGCACCTGGGACGCGAGACAGCAGCTAGCTGGACGCAGTATCCAGCAACGCGTTGAACGCCTGCGTGACCTTCTGTGCCTTGGCGGTGTCCTCGACCGTCATGGTCGGATTGGAGGCGTACCACATGTCGGCCTCCACGATCTTCGTCGTCAGCCAGTCGACGATGTTCGGAGAGGTCGCCCCGGGCCAGCCCTCAACGACACCTTCGAACATCTCGTCGAACCACAGTGCGGCGTTGGCGAAGATGTCAGCCATGTACGGCTTGAAGTCCCCGTCATAGGTGACCGCGCCTATGACCTGGGTGTCATTGTTGATGAATGTGACACGGAAGTCGTGGACAGTGCCGACGACCTTTTCGTATTGAAAGGCGTCGTCCTGGATCTTGGCGGCGTTCTGGTGGAACCTCTCTGCCCCGCCTGGCTTGGCATCGAAGAGAACGGTGATTTCCGCTACCTCCCCGACCCGCTTGCCGAGACCGTCGGGCTGCCTGGTCACGGTTGGAGTCGCGGAGCTCTGTGCCGTCATGACTCCCTCTCCCTTTGATCGTCTATCGGCTTTGCTGCGCGCTCTCCTCCCTTCTGAGCGCGTTCCGGAATGCCCACATAGCTAGTTTTGTCGTGCTCCAGTGCGTCGGCAAGACGATCAGGCCCTCTGGGCCGAAGACGTGAGGGAGGGAACCTTGACGCATGTCTCCCTGGTCTGCGGGCTACCGCACGAGAGGTTCGCGGCCGCTTCCGCCTTCACCACCACTCTCCCCAGCTCCCATCCCGTACGCCGTCGACCCACACACCGTGGAGCGGGCGTGGTTCATGGCGTCCAGGCGGAGCGCGCCACTGTACGAACGACCTGCACGCCATGGGCCGCGTCTGCTCGGCTCTGCCTGGGTCGACGGTGTGCGGGATGGGAGCCCCCGCGCACGCCACTACGAACCCGCGGCTGGAAACGGCGCCCCCTCCATCCCGGTGCCGGCCGGTCCCCCCGCCGGAGGCATCGTTCTGACCGCAGCGGCTCCCGTGCGGCAGTCGACTCGTCGCCTCGCCGATATGTTCCGGGCTGCAGGACTCGTCCATCCCCGACTCGGCAGCGCCATCGCCTCCTGTCCCCACGGTCTAAAGGAGCGTGTCGCCCATGTCGGTCTCCATCTGCGCGAGCAGCGCGGAGCCCGGTACAAGAAGCGATCCGAGCAGCCCAAGCTCATGTGGACGCTCGTCGCGTTCATTCCCGACGAAGGGGGTATCTGGAGTGCTTACGCCTATCTCCCCCCTGCCCCGCTATGTTTTTCGCTCTGCTCTTCCGCCCAGTGGCGGGGGAGCAGAGCCGTTGTCGTGTGTGGTCAGACCCGGTCGACAAGTTGTGCCGGGGTATTTCGGTCACACGACCGAGTGATAAGACGGTACGCCCTATCCCCGTGCACGCCGTCAGCGGCTGAGGAGGATGCGCTTGCGCAGGAGGTCTACGCCGGCCCGGTCGAACATCTGCCGCTTCAGCATCTTGATCCGGTCACCGCCTCAAGATCAGACCTGATTCCCACCATAAACCACTGCAAATCGGGCAGGTTGGTGGCGTGGGCCTCGATAAAAGGAGAGACGCTGAAAGGACGAACGGGCTGATCAAACGAGCGTCAAGCCCGACTCTATGCCTTCCGCTGGCTCCATCGATACAACGCCCGACGCCGACACTCCCGCCTCGGCCAGCGAGGACGTCTTCGATACAACATCAACTAACCTGACCCGAGCCGTATAGACGTGTTCAAACTTCAGTTTCAAGGCCCGGACATCTCTTGCGATCCTGTGACGCGCCGCGCTGGAACCGGCAATGTGACTCGCTAGCTGTCTAGCGTGGGCACCATGCGCGTACTGGTTACCGGCGGAGCCGGATTTATTGGGTCGGAGATCGTCCGTACCCTCACATCGGCGGGGCATCAGGCAGTCGTGTTCGACGCACTGCTGCCTTCGGTACACGGTGCGGCAGGAGAGCCCGCAGACTGCGACGCCGAGCGAGTCATCGCGGACGTTCGTGATCGGGAGGCGGTGGACAGGGCCCTACGGGGCATTGATGCAGTGTGTCATCAGGCAGCGATGGTCGGTTTGGGAAATGACTTCGTGGACGCGCCCGAGTACGTCGGGTGCAATGATCTCGGGACGGCGGTGCTGCTTGCAGCGATGGCCGAGGCGGGTGTGCGAAGCCTGGTCTTGGCCGGTTCGATGGTGGTCTACGGCGAGGGACGTTACGACTGTCCCCGCCACGGCACGGTCCGGCCGGGACCGAGGACGGTGGCCGACCTGGACGCGGGCCGGTTCGAGCCACACTGTCCGTGCTGTGGTGCGGAGTTGGCACCTGGTCTGGTCACCGAGGAAGCGCCCACGGACCCGCGTAATGTGTACGCGGCCACCAAGCTCGCCCAGGAACATCTCACCGCGGCCTGGGCGCGCGCGACGGGCGGATCCGCGGTGTCGCTGCGTTACCACAATGTGTACGGACCAGGGATGCCGCGCGACACACCGTACGCCGGTGTCGCCTCTTTCTTTCGGTCGGCTCTGGCCCATGGAGAGGCCCCCCAGGTCTTTGAGGACGGCTGCCAGCGGAGGGATTTCGTCCACGTACGGGATGTGGCGGCCGCGAACGCATTGGCACTGGAGGCCGTCAAAGGACACGGGCCGGGCAGTATTGCTGTTTACAATACGGGGAGTGGGGATCCCCGCACCATCGGTGAGATGGCCTCGGTGCTGGCTTCGGCCCATGGTGGCCCTGCTCCGAAGGTCACCGGCGAATACCGGCTGGGTGATGTACGCCATGTCACCGCGGACTCGCGACGACTGCGAGACGAGCTGGGCTGGAAACCGCAGGAAGAGTTCGCCAAGGGAATGGCGGAGTTCGCGACGGCCCCGTTGCGGGGGATGCGCCCAAACACCGGAAGGCTCTGAACACATCGCGGTGTGTGGTTGAGCCGTTCAACTTGCCATTGTTCTGTGGCAGATAGGGCCGAGCCGGCTTGTGGAGGACTCCGGCTCTCGCGCCCTGCCGCGAACAACATGCGTCGATCTGACCACCTCAAGCGCCATCGCGCGGTCGGCGGTCCGGCCGAGCACGACCGCGTCGTCGCCGTCGATGAGGATTCACTCGATCCCGCCCTTGCAGGCTCGGCACTGTGCTGGTGCGCGGGGGTGGCGGCGGAGTTCATCGGTTCGCTCCGGTGAGGCCTGCCTGGATACTGAAAGTGACGGCTCATGTGTACGCCAGAGGAAGCGTGACCTCGAAGCAGCAGCCGCCGGCCACGTTGCGGACGCCCGCGTGGCCCTCGTGCGCCTCGACGATGCCGCGCACGATGGCGAGTCCGAGGCCCGCGCCGGCTGGGGGTGTTCGGGCATGGCTGCCGCGCCAACCGGTGTCGAAGACCCTGGGCAGGTCTTCCTCGGGGATCCCGCCACAGCCGTCGGTCACCGAGAGGACCACGGTGTCATCACTGCGTTGCGCTGTCACCGCGACCGTCCCGTGGGCGGGGGTGCGGCGGATCGCATTGATCAGGAGGTTGTCCAGAACCCGGCTCATCTCCTTGCTGTCGACGTCCACGGGAACGGCGTCGATACGGTTCCCGGCCAGCTGTACACCGTGCTCGAGGGCTAGCGGATTGGCGCCCGCGAGGGCGTCACCGACCAGGTCGTGGACGGACATGCGGGTGGGCGACAGGGTGAGCGATCCGGCGTGGATCCGGGAGAGTTCGAAGAGGTCGCCGACCATGTCGTTCATGCGCTCCACCTCTGTGCGGATTTGCCGTAGGTAACGCCGGGAGTCGGTAGCCATGTCGTCCTCCAGTGCCTCGGACATGGCCCGCAACCCGGCGAGGGGGGTCCGCAGATCGTGCGAGATCCAGGAGACGAGCTCACGCCGCGATGTTTCCAGTGCGCGCTCCCGGTCGCGGGAACTGTCGAGTTTGGCGCTGGTGGCAGCCAGTTCCCTTGCCAGGGAGGCGAGTTCGGCTGTTGCCTGCTCTGCGGGGGCGGCGAACGTGCCGCCGTCACCGAACAACCGGGCCGCGAGCGTCAGGTCGCGGCTCCTGGCAGCAACCCAGCGACCCAGCAGCACCGCAGTGATGAGGGACACCACGGCGGCCATGGCGGCAACAGTCGTGACAACGGTCAGATCGTGCGGCGAAAGGAACATCGCCCAGGCGACCGCGAGAGTGCCGGCAAGCATCGCGGTCACGGCGACAGCAGCAACGACAGTGAGCGACACCACGAGCGAACGATGCCGGAAGAACCGCAGAGCGAGCGCACCGAGCAGTCCGGCCACCGCGGCACCCAGAAACGCGAAGAGCGCGATGAGGAGTATGTCGGTCATGACGGGCCCGCATCGGTCGTAGCACCAAGATGCGGATCCGGGGCCAGGTCCAGGCGGTAGCCCACACCCCACACCGTCTGGATCAACCGTGGACGGGCCGGGTCCGTCTCGACCTTCCCGCGCAGTCGCCGCACGTGGACCGTCACCGTCGACAGGTCGCCGAAGTCCCAGCCCCAGACCTCCCGCATCAGTTCCTCCCGGGCGAAAACCTGGGAAGGGTGACGCAGAAGGAAGGCGAGCAGGTCGAACTCCCGCAGGGTGAGGGCTAGTTCCCGACCCTCGTGTGTCGCGCGGCGGGCCGCGAGGTCGAGATGGAGTCCGGCGCCCTGCAGCGGGGCCGGGGGAGAGGCGGCGGTGGGCACCGCGGCGCGGCCCCGGCGCAGCACCGAGTCGACACGTAGTACCAGTTCGCGCGGGCTGAACGGCTTGGTGACGTAGTCGTCCGCGCCCGTCTCCAGTCCGAGGATGCGGTCGTCCTCGTCCCCGCGCGCCGTCAGCATGATGACCGGTACGGGACCATGAGCCCGCATGCGGCGGCAGACCTCGAACCCGTCCATGCCGGGCAGCATCAGATCGAGGACGACCAGGTCCGGCCGGCGTCCGGCGAAGCACCCCAGCGCCGTCGGACCGTCGTCCGCCCGCTCGACGTCGTACCCTGCCCGGACCAGGTAGCTGACGACGACCTCGGCGACCGTCGGATCGTCGTCGACGACGAGGACGTGGCCGCGTTCGATACCGGGGCAGGGATGAGTACCTGGGCCTGAACCGTCCGGGATGTTCTCCATCTCACCACCCTGGCATGCGTGTGCGGCACGCGCGGGGCCCGTCCGCTGCTACCCGGCCGACGTCCATTTTTCGTAAGAAAATGAAGCCCGGAATGTCGGTTTCTGCTCCGTAGGGTGAGCGGCGTGACCGATTCCTCCCTGACGGGCCCTCCGCCCGCCCATATCCCTACCCCGCGTGCCGATGTCGTCCTGCCCTGTCTGGACGAGGCCGCGGCACTGCCCCGGGTGCTGGACGCCGTCCCGAACGGCTGGCGCGCGATCGTCGTCGACAACGGCTCCACCGACGGATCGGCCGAACTGGCCCGCTCGCTCGGCGCCACCGTCGTGCACGAGCCGCAACGTGGCTTCGGTGCCGCCTGTCATGCCGGACTGCTCGCCGCCGAGGCGGAGTTCGTCTGCTTCTGCGACTGCGACGGCTCCCTCGACCCCGGTCTGCTCCCCACCTTCGTACGCCGGATCGTCGACGGCGAGACCGACCTGCTGCTCGGCCGCCGCTGCCCCGAGGGCCGCGGCGCTTGGCCGCTGCATGCCCGCGCCGGTAATTTCGCGCTGGCCCGGATGCTGCGCCGCCGCACCGGCCTGCGGCTGCACGACCTCGGTCCGATGCGGGCCGGGCGCCGGGCGGATTTGCTGGCGCTCGGTCTTACCGACCGGCGCAGCGGCTATCCGTTGCAGATGGTGGTCCGCGCGGCGGACGCCGGGCTGCGGGTCACGGAGACCGACGTCCCGTATCTCCCCCGCAGCGGAAAGTCGAAGGTCACCGGCACCTGGAGGGGTACCTGGCAGGCGGTGCACGACATGCGAGCGGTACTGCTTCAGCCACCGGCCGGGACGGCTCCGGGGTCCGTGCCCCCGGGGGTGCCCCGGTGAGCGCCTCCGTCGGCCCCGGTGCGGCCGAGGGCTTGTCCGGCCCTACGACCGTGCTGGTCATCGCCAAGGAACCGCTGCAGGGCCGGGTCAAGACCCGGCTCACCCCGCCGTTCACACCCGCCCAGGCGGCCCGGCTCGCCGAGGCGGCGCTCGGTGACACTCTGCGGACCGTGTGCACCCTGCCCGCCCGGCGCCGCGCCGTCGTCCTCGAAGGACGGCCGGGACCGTGGCTGCCGCCCGGCATCGAGGTGTTGCCGCAGGGCACCGGCCGCCTCGACGAACGGCTTGCCGCGGCTTTCACCTGCTGTACCGGCCCGACTCTCCTCATCGGCATGGACACCCCTCAGATCACCGCCGCCCATCTGGCCGCCGCGCTCCATCCCGCCGCCTGGGACGGCTGCGACGCCTGGTTCGGACCGGCCGACGACGGCGGCTTCTGGGCGCTGGGCCTGGCCGTCCCCGCCCCAGAACTCCTGCTCGGCGTCCCCATGTCCGTACCCGAGACCGGCGCGGTCCAGCGCCGGCGCCTGGTCGACGCCGGTCTGACCGTGCGTGACCTACCGCAGTTGCGTGATGTGGACACCGCACAGGACGCCGTCGCCGTCGCCGCCGCGGCACCGCACGGCCGGTTCGCCTCGACGCTCGCCCTGCTGACCCAGGCGGAGGCTCAATGAACCCGGTCCCTCACCGCAGCAGGCTGGTCACGGCACCCCCATCCCCCGACCGTGGCAGCACGTCCTGGGGCACCGATCCGTACACCGACGCGCTGCGCAACGGTCACGGACCGCTCTTCCTCCGCCGTACCGACGGCCGGCTGTTGCCCCTGGACGTCGAACGCTGGTGCGCGAAAGCCGACGCCGCCGACCTGTCGGCACTGGGCCGCTGCGAAGGCCCTGTTCTGGACATCGGCTGCGGGCCCGGACGGCTGGTCGCCGAGCTCGCCGTCCGCGGCCATCGCGCACTCGGCATCGACATCAGCGAGACCGCCGTCGCCCACACCCTTCGACTCGGCGGAGCGGCGCTGCACCGCTCCGTCTTCGACCCGCTGCCGGGCGAGGGCCGCTGGGGCACCGCCCTGCTCCTCGACGGCAACATCGGTATCGGCGGGAACCCACCTCGCCTCCTGCGCCGCACGGCCACCCTGCTCGCCCCGGGTGGTCTCCTCATCGCTGAGACGACACCACAGGACATCGACGAGAGACTCCAGGTTCGGCTGGACGACGGACGCGGCACAGCGGCCGCCGACACCGACGCCTTCGGTCCCGCGACCGCCGCACCGTTCCACTGGGCCCGGCTCGGCACACCGGCCCTGCTGCGGTACGCGCAGGCGTACAGATGGCAGCCCGTCGATCAGTGGGAGGCGGACGGCCGCCCCTTCGTGTCCCTGCGCCGCAACCGGGCGGTACGGATGACGAGCAACAGCGCCGAGCCCGCGAACAGCAATCCCGTGATCAGCAGCCAGTTCCCCAGGAACACATCGAGGGACAGCCCGCTGTAGGGCTCGTACCGCACCGCGTGCCGGGTGATCAGCGGCCACCACATCAGCAGGAGCAGGCCGGAGAGGAAGGCCGGTACGCGGACGTAGTTGACCAGCCAGGTACGGGGCCCGAGCGCCCGGCGCAGGACCAGGTCCGCCGACGCGTACAGCGGCAGCAACACCAGATCGTGCAGGAGCGCGGAGCCGATGAACCACACCGCGATCGCGAACGTGTCGCCCGCCAGCAGCCGCACGCCCGCATAGCCCGCGAGGGCGAAGGTCGCGGCCAGTAGGAGGAGATGCAGCGGCCCTTCCCCGTACCAACGCCTGAGAACCACTCGAGGATTCACCCGGTTCCGCGCCTTCCCGCTCACAGTGCCTCGAACGTCAGCCGGGCCACCCATTTGGTGTTGAGCACGCCGGGGGCCGCCGGGACGATGATCCGCGCCGGATATCCGTGATCGAGCGAGAGCTCCTCGCCGTTGACCTGCAATGCCAGCAGCGCGCGCGGGTCGCGCACCTGATTGTCGCGGAGCGCCACCTCGCGGAATGCCCCGCGGCGCTGGACGGACTCCACCAGCAACCCCGACGGCCGGTCCGGATACCCCGCGAGTGCCGCCAGATCCCTCAGCCGCACTCCGCGCCACCACTGGTCCGACGTCGCCCAGCCCTCCACGCACGCGATCGGCAGCGCCGCGCTGTACTGGTCCATGGCCAGCAACTGTTCCCGGCTGAGCCGGATCTCCCCGGCGGGCCCGCTGACGGTGAGCCGCCAGTCCCTCCCCGTATCGGCCGCCGTCACTCCGACGGCCGCGGCCGTCTTGTTGATCTGGAAGCCGTTCGGCCCCGGGCCTGGTTCGGCCGCGCCGTGCGGGGTGAGGAGGGCGACCTGCCGCAGGGGCCCGTCGAAGCTCCGGCCCGCCGACGTGATCAGCAGCCGCAGCGACCCACCGCCCGCCATGGCGAGCGCGCCGCGCCGGGAGATGGTCGGCGCGGCGGGGGCTGGCGAGGCCAGTTCATCCGCCTCGCCCGGCGCCGAGCCCTCCAGTCGGCCGCCCCGCAGCACCCGGACGGCCCGCGGCAGCTTCAGCCCGGTGTGGGCGAGGAACGCGGCGAAGAACACCCACGCCCCGTAGAAGTGCAGCGGATAGAACGACCCCGGGAACACGTACTCCAGCTGGATGTTGAGCAGGCCGGTGATGAACTCGAACAGTGCCCCGCCGACGAGCAGCAGCAGCGACACCCGCTCCAGCGCATGCCCCACCGACCGGGCCGGCGGCAGCGCGAAGAGCTTCGGGATCACCGACCAGAGCTTCGCCAGCAGTACGGGGACGAGGGCGATGCCCACCGTGACATGCAGCCCCTGCGTCAGCCGGTACAGCCACTGCGGACCGGTCGGCCAGGCGAAGAGATAGAACCCCAGCAGGCCCTTGCCCGGCGTCTTGTCGTTGACCGGCGCGAGGTCAGGGTTGTACGCGGCGTACGACAGCAGACCGGTCACGAACAGCAGGGTGAGCCCGGCGAGCAGGACCAGCCCGAGCACCGCCGTGAACCGGACACCGCGCACCGGGCTGCGCCAGAACCCTGGCGCGCTGGGAAGCCGCCCGGCGAAGGCCGGGCCACGGCCCGATGCCGAGCCCGGAACCGAGAAGAGGGAGCCTTTTCCGAAACGTCTGTCACCCATCTCCCGAAGCTATGCCCGGGACGCCTCATCGCAGGGCGTACGACTCCTGACGAATCTCTGACGTCAGACCCCGGAGCGGGCAGCCGGAGCAAGATCTGACGGTTCGGTGACACGATCCTGTGGCATCACGCTTAGCCGCCCTGCTGCGCATAGCGTTCCCGCGTGAAGACCGAGGACCGCACAGCACATCCCACCAAGGACAACATCGGGCACCGCACAGGCCGCCGCCGCGACCTGATCGCCGCTGCCACGGGCGTTCTGCTCGTCACCGCCGCCGTGCTTGTCGGCCGGTCGATCCAGGACGCCGACGGAAGCCTCTTCGTTCACTGGCCTCCCCTGCTGGCCTCCTGGTACCCGCACACCGGCCCCGGCACCCCCGCCGCCGTCGTCGTGGCAGCGGCCGTCGTCGCGTACGGGCCGCCGCTGGCCGACCGCATCCGCCGGCGGGCGCTGCTCCCGGCCGCCTGGGCGGCGTCGCTTGCCTGGGTCTTCTCCCTGGCGCTGATCGACGGCTGGGGCCGGGGCATCGCCGAGCGGCTCACCACCAAACATGAATATCTGCAGGCCATCGACCGTTTCCAGAACATCGGTGCTGCCCTGCGCAGCTTCGACGACCACATCCTGCTCGGCTCCCCGGACAACTGGCCCACCCATGTCGCCGGGCACCCACCGGGCGCCACGCTCACCTTCGTCCTGCTCGACCGCATCGGGCTCGGCGGCGGCGCCTGGGCCGGGGTCTGGTGCATCGTGGTCGGTGCCTCCGCCGTCCCGGCCGCCCTGATCGCGCTCCGGGTCCTGGCCGACGAACGCCTCGCACGCCGCGCCGCCCCGTTCCTGGTCCTCGCACCGGTCGCGGTGTGGACCGGCACCTCGGCGGACGCCTACTTCGCCGCCGTCGCCGCCTGGTCCGTGGCCCTCCTCGCCCTGGCCACGACCCGTTCGGTCCGCCTCCCCATGGCCGCCGCATTCGCCTCCGGTGTGCTGTTCGGGCTGACCTGCTACCTCAGTTACGGTCTGACGCTGATCGCGTTTCTGCTCCTGGCCGTCCTCGTCCTCGCCCGTACCGTCCGTTCCGTCCCCCTCTTCCTCGCCGGAGCGCTGGTCGTCCCGGCCCTCTTCACCCTGGCGGGTTACAACTGGTGGGAGGGCTACCGGTTGCTGGTCGAGCGCTACTACCAAGGGGCCGGCGGTATCCGCCCGTACTCCTACTGGGTCTGGGCGAATCTCGCCTGCACCACGATCGCCGCGGGCCTCGCCACGGCCGCCGGACTCCGCCGAGCCGCGGCCGGCGCCCCTGGAGCCGTACGCGCCCTGCGCACCGGCACCACCTGTGCGTCCCAACGGCTGATTCTGCTCACTCTGATGGCGCTCCTGGCGCTCCTGGCCGCCGACCTGTCCGGGATGAGCAAGGCGGAGACGGAACGCATCTGGCAGCCCTTCATCCTCTGGCTGCTGCCCGCCGCCGCCCTTCTGCCCGCCGGCACCCGGCGCGGCTGGCTGACCGCACAAGCCGTCGTCGCCCTGCTCGTCAACCACCTGCTGTGGACCGGATGGTGACGAGAGAGAGTGCTGATGATGCTGCTGACGGCATGTGGGGCCCGTTTCAGGCAGTTCACTCCTGTCTGATACCAAGGTGCCCCAGCCCACACCCATTTGCGCCCTGGAGGCTTGTCTCACTCGAGGTACTACTGAAACATGACGCGACAGCGCCCGTATCCCAGCGATCTGTCCGATGCCCGCTGGGACCTGATCGGGTCGGTCGTACAGCACGGTCGTGGGTATGGAGCGGGCGGAGTGGCTCGCCGGACACACGGAACCGGCGGGGATCACCCACCTCGGGGACGGCAGGGTCCGGCTCACCGAGTCCGCCGTCGCCTATCTGCGTAATCCACCGCCCGGAATCGGCCTTTTCCTTTTCGTCACTGACGACGACAAGCTGTGGATCGACGGGGATACATATCCGATGACACCTGACGCGTAATACGGCACTGGTACTGGCGCATTTGCCGTCAGAAGCGACAGCCGGCGCCGACCGGCCCAGGGCGCGGCGGCCACAGTCGGTGGAGACCGACTCTGTCCTGCAGCCGCTGCTCCCGGGCCCCGGGATCGATCTTCGTCACGCCGGGCAGCCCGCCACCGACCGGGCCTCTCG
>NZ_JBHVFF010000111.1:0-24680 GCF_042801895.1 Streptomyces sp. NPDC057543
GCTCCTGGGGGCCGCCCGCACCGGCGACGGTCAGCCGATCGCCTTGTCGATCGCGTTGGTCGCCGCCTTCCACGCGTCGTCGGGGCTCGTGCCGCGCTGCTCCATGTTGGTGATCTGGGTGGAGATGGTGTCCTTGATGACGCCGTCCTTCTCGCCGAGGACCGCCTCGGGGATGGACTTGGCCTCGTCGGCGTAGATCTGGCCGATGGGCGCGTCGTTGAAGTACGGGAGCTTGGCGTTCTTCACGTCCGGCAGGTCGTACGCGCCCTTGTTGGACGGGAAGACACCGATCGCCTTGAACACCGCGGCCTGCTGCTCGGGGGCGGTCAGCCACTTCACCAGCTTGCTGGCCTCCTCGACGTTCTTGCCCGACTTGGGCACGGCGAGGAAGGAGCCGCCCCAGTTGGCGGCGGTCGAACCGGGCGCGGTGGTGATGTCCCACTTGCCCTTGTTGCCCTCACCGGCGTTGGTCGAGATCTGACCGGCCATCCACGCGGGGCAGGCGACGGTGGCGATGGTGCCCTTGCGCAGTGCGGGAACCCAGGTGTTGGTGTCGAACTGGGCGAGGCCCTGGGAGAGCTTCTTGGACGCGACCTCGGCGGCGAGGTTCCAGCCCTGCTGGACGCTGGGGCTGTCCTTGTAGATCGGCTTGCCGCTCTCGTCGTAGTACTGCTTGGCGTTCGAGCTCACGACGGCGTTGAACATGGCGCTGGCGGAGTCCATGAAGTACGTGCCCTTCGGCGCGGTCTTCTTGTACTCCTCGCCGAGCTTGATGTAGTCCTCCCAGCCGCCCGCGATCTTCTTCGCGACTTCGGTGCGGTCGGTGGGCAGACCGGCCTTCTTGAAGAGGTCGGTGTTGTAGCAGAGGGACATCGGGCCGATGTCGGTGCCCGCGCCGATCACCTGACCGCCGGACGTGGTGGCCTGCTTCTCCTTCCAGGACACCCACTCGTTGACGTCGATCACCTTGCTGAGGTCGGCGAACTGGTCCGCCTTGGTGTCGACGATCTCCTTGATCCGGCCGACCTCGATGCCCTGGATGTCGGCGAGGCCACTGCCCGAGTTCAGCTGCTGGAGCAGCTTGGGGTAGTAGATCTTCTCGTCGGCGGTGGTGTCTTCCTTGATCGTGATGTTCGGGTGCAGTTCGTGGTACTTGGCGAAGAGGCCGGCTTCCTTGTAGCCGAACTGCCCGAAGTCGGCAACGGTGAGCGTGATCTTCCCGTTCGCGTCGGAGCCCGTGCTGTCCGATGAGTCCGAGTCGCTGCTGCAGCCGGTCAGCAGCAGGGCCGAGGCCGTCAGGCCCGTGGTGGCCAGAACCACGGCTCTGCGGCTCCGGCCGGCGACGGTGCGGGTGATGCGCATTCCACTACTCCTTGTTCCAGGGTGGGACTGGCGTTCTGACTGCGCGGCATACGCGCTGGTGAGTGCGGGTGCCGGGTGGTTCAGGGGGGAGGACACGGGCAGTGCCGTTCGAGCGGGAAGCCCCCGCACGATGTGGGAGCGCTCCCATGCGTCGATGTCGGAAGGTTCCTGCCTTTGAGGGGTGAGTGTCAAGAGTTGAAGGCGCTTCCGTTGCCCGAGTGTGTCCTGCAAGTCACGAGACCGTGTCCCGCCGAAGTCTTGCCATAGCCCGCGGGCGTCGGCCGGGAATCGGCCGCGAGGTCAGGCCGTTTCGAGAATGCGCAGGTCACGGACGCGTCGGCAGAGAGCCGCCGGGGCGGCCGCCCCGAACGGACCGTATTTCTGCCCGCCTCCGGGCGCGGCCCGCGTGACCCCTGGTTCACGCCCGGCCGCCCGCCGGAAGGTGAACGGGGTGTCGTGCGGTGGAGGGGGCCGCGGGCGTATCCGCGTTATTTCCCCGAACCCGGCCCTCCCGGACGCCCTTTCCAGGAAACGGCCGACCCGGCCCACCAGGGGCCCGACCGCGGCGGCGAACACCGCCACGGAGACACCACTCCCACCCGGCGCGCACACGGACGGGAGTACAGGTAGTCACTACGACGACACCAGCGACGCACTGGACCTCTACGGCACGAGGCTGTGCCCGTACGCCGTGGGACGCATGGCGCACGAGCCGGCCTTCGTGTGACGGGCACGAACCAGATCCGTAGGCAACGGGGCTGACGCTCAGCCGGAAGCACGAGGTACACACGTCGAACTGCGCCCTGTTGCGCGGCCCGCCCGCACGGTCACGGTGCGCGGCACGTCGAGCGGCGCGAGCAGGTGGCCTTGGGCAAGAGGTTCGGACGCGGTTCGGGGTTCGCGTGGTGGCACGCCGGCTTCGTACCGGCGGCTCACCCGAAGGCCGACGGCGGTGGCGCCGGGGACGGTCTGGCGTCGGCGTCGCTCACCGGGGTCGCGCCGCCGGTGAAGTCGGCGAGGGCGCGCCCGTGTTCGACGCGTCCGGGGTGCGGGTCGGTCGCGACCCGGCGGGTCAGTTCCGCGACCTTCGGCGGGAGGTCCGAGGCGAGCAGCACCGCGTTGCCGAAGCGGCGGCCGCGCCACACGGTCGGGTCGGCGGCGAGGGCCAGTTCGGGAAAGACGGTGGCCGCGGTGGCGATCTGGCCACGCAGGTGGGTCAGCGGCGGTCCGTCCGCGAGGTTGGCCACGTAACTCCCGCCGGGCTTCAGGACGCGGCGGACCTCGGCGAGGAACTCGGCGCTGGTGAGGTGCGCGGGGGTACGGGCCCCGCTGAAGACATCGGCGATGACGAGGTCCGCCCAGCCGTCCTGGATCTTGCCGAGTCCGGCGCGGGCATCGGTGGCGCGGACCCGGATCCTGGCCTGTGGGTCCAACGGCAGTTCGCGGCGGACCAGTTGGACGAGCGCGGCGTCCACCTCGATGATCTGCTGGGTGGAGCGGGGCCGGGTCGCGGCGATGTAGCGGGCGAGGGTGAACGCGCCGCCGCCGAGGTGCACCACGTGCAGGGGTTGTCCGGCGGGTGCGACGAGGTCGGCGATGTGGCCGATCCTGCGCTGGTACTCGAAGGACAGGTACGTGGGGTCGTCGAGGTCCACATGGGACTGGGGGGCGCCGTCGAGCGTCAGCGTCCACGCGTGCGGGCGCTCCCGGTCGGGCACCAGCTCGGCGAGGCCGCCGTCCACCTGTTCGGCGAGGGGCTCCGCCCGGCGCCCGGATGCCCCGCGCCCGGCCGCGCGGTCGGCCCTTCCGTCGGTCTTGCCGGCGGACCGTTTACGGGCGCCCGCGCCTGTGCCCGACGCTCCTCGACGTGCCACTGCTGCTCGTGCCTGCTCACTGCTCATCGCTCCGGACCGGTACGGAACCGGCCGCGCCGGGGAATCCCGGCCACCGGCCCATTATGAGCGTGCGGGCGAGGGGGCCGTGGTCAGCGGCAGTTGTCGGCCGCCTCGATCAGCCGGGCCGCCTGGTCGAGAGCGGCCCGCAGTACGACCGGGTCGGTGACCTGGGCGTCTTCCTCGGGCGGCAGCAGCCAGCGGCTGCCGGAGACCGGCGGCTCGGCGGGGATGCGGAGCCCGCGGCCGTCGGTCTGCGTACAGGCACTGCCCGGTACGTCCCAGGCCTCGGCGGTCCCCGGGGGCACCAGGAAGCCGAGGGTGTCGCAGGCGCCGTCGTGCAGGACCGGACCGACGGCCTCCTGGTCGGCGCCGCGGCGCAGGATGTCCACGGCCTCCAGTCCCTGGCGGGCCGGGACGGTCACCAGGTCACAGGGTTCGGCGCCGTGGTCCGCCGGGGGCGCGGTGGGCGCCGGTGCGCCCGTCGCGGCCGGGGTCGTCGCAGTCGTCCGTGAGCCGGTCTCCGTGCCGAGATGCAACAAGGGACCTCTCCTCTCATCGCCGGGCGGAGCCGGATTCCGTCTCCGCATGGACCAACGCGCCGACTGCGTCAAGGGCTACGGTGCCACGCCGCCGCAAAGGATGGCAGTTCATGGCAGATCGCGTGCGAAATGCCCCCTTTTGCCCAGAAACACTGTGTGTGCGGTCGGTCACAGCAGGTACCTTCTTGCTCCGCCGGGACCGGAAGCAGGAACCCCGGCTGCAGAAGAGAGGGCCCAGGCCCTCTCTTTCGGATCAGGCCGGATCAGTGAGCGGGGTCTGGTGCGTGCAGCTGCAAGGCGGAGGAGGAAGGCAACGGGGAGGGGGTCCCCCCATGCCTTTAAGGCTATGGGGGAGTTGGTGACCGACCACAACGCCGCAGATGTGCGTGCCAGAACCCGCGAGCCCGGCATGATCCGAAAGAGAGGGCCTAGCCCATGGTGTCGACAGGGGCAGTTCCCAACCTCGCCTTCCGGCGGCTGCGCGGACCGCGCTCCGCCGGGGAGTTCGCTGCCGCGGTGCGCAGATCCGCCCGCGAGATCGGCGAGCAGGTCGCGTGCGACGCCCGGTACATCGGACGCGTGGAGTCCGGCGAGATCCGCTGCCCCAACTACGCGTACGAGCGGGTCTTCCTGCACATGTTCCCCGGGACGACCCTGGCGGACCTGGGCTTCTCGCCACGCGAAACCGTACGCGGCCGAGCAGCGCGGGCCACTGCCGAAACGTCACCGTCCCCTGCGCTCCACAGCGACACCCACGAGGAGAGCGACGTGCTGCGTCGCGTATTCATGACGAGCGGCACCACCGCGATGGCGGCCGCGACCCTGGGGCTCGGCCTCGGCGGCACATCCGCCGCTGCCGCCACCCGGCCCGACCCACGCAGGGTCGGCGATGCCGAGGTGAGTGCCGTCGAGAAGGCGGTGCGGCAGATCCGGCTGCTCGACGACCGGCACGGCGGTGACGGCCTGTACCGCAGGGCGTCCCAGCCGCTGCGGGCGGCATACGCGCTGCTCGACTCCGGCACCGCCACCAAGCGCTCCACCGCTGACCGGCTGCATGCCGGGGCCGGCGAACTGGCCATCTCGGTGGGCTGGCTGGCCCATGACTCGGGCCGGTTCGAGGACGCCCGCTCGCACTACGCGGAGGCGCTCGCCACGGCGCGCGTGGCGGGTGACGCGGGGCTGGAGGCGCACGCGTTCTGCAATACGTCGTTCCTGGCCAGGGACACGGGGCGGCCCCGCGAGTCCGTGCGCGCGGCCGAGGCCGGACAGCGGGCGGCGCAGCCGCTGGGCTCGCCGCGGTTGCTTGCGCTGCTCGCGCTGCGCGAGGCGGGGGGCCGGGCGGGGCTCGGGGACCGTGCGGGCTGCGAACGGGCGATCGGCCGGGCGCACACCGCGTTCGAGTGCGGGCCGTCCGAAGCCGACCCGGAGTGGATGACGTTCTTCCGGGAGGCGGAGCTGGAGATGCTGGAGGCGCAGTGCTGGTCGACGCTGGGCGACTGGTCGCGGGCGGCCCGCCACGCGCTGCGGGCGACGCGGCTCCAGGATCCGCACTTCACCCGGAATCTGGCGCTGTACCGGGCCGAGTTGACCTGGGACCTCGCCCGGGCGGGCCGGGCCCCGGAGGCGGCGACAGCGGGCCACCAGGTGCTGGACCTGCTGGACCGGGTCCAGTCGTCCCGTATCCGGGCGATGCTGGCGGGCGCGGCGACAGTGCTGGCGCCGCAGCGGGGCGTGGCGGAGGTACGGGGGTTCCTGGATCGGTACGGGGAGGTCGCGGGGGCGTCGCGGGCGTAGCGGGGACCCGGCCGTCGGGCAGCCCGCACGTCCGGTCCCGTCCTCGAACGCCGGGCAGGCCCGCCTTCACAGCGCGGGCCGGGTCTACCGGTCCAGGTGACCCGTGTCGTTCCAGCGTTCTATCGCGGGCGCCCCGTACGCCCACCCCAGCACCGAGAGCGACGTCGGGTCGAGCCGGATGCGCGCCGCGAACGACACGTCCTCGCCGAGCCACCGCGCACCCAGCGCCCGCAGGATGTGGCCGTGGGCGAAGACCAGGACGTCGCGGTCTGCCGAGCGGGCCCAGTCGACGATCTCGTCGGCGCGGGCGGACAGTTCGGCCAGGGTCTCCCCCTGAGGCACCCCGTCACGCCAGATGAACCAGTCGGGGCGGAGCGCCTTGATCTGGGCCGGAGTCATCCCCTCGTACGCCCCGTAGTCCCACTCCAGCAGCGCGTCCCACGGCTCGGCCCGGTCCGCGAATCCCGCGATGTCGCAGGTCTCCTTGGCCCTCAGCAGCGGGCTCGTGCGGACTTCGAGGCCCGGCAGGTCCGCCCACGGCTTGCGGTGCAGCCGTTCCCCGAGGAGCTTGGCGCCCGCCCGGCCGGTGTCGAGCAGCGGGATGTCCGTCCTGCCGGTGTGATTGCCCTTGACGGACCATTCCGTCTGACCGTGCCGGGCGAGCAGGATACGCGGTGCCATGACGGCTCTCCCTGAATTGAGATCTGAGACCGGAGATCGAAAACAGGAAACAGGAAACGGATCGTCCGGTTTTCCCATCATCGCGCACGGGTCCGGGAGGCAACCTCCGGGGCCGGACCGGCGTCCCTCCCTGCGCGGAGAAATCCGTACGCACACAGGGGATCCGACCGGGACCCCCGGGGGGAATCACGGCCGACCTGCACCGTACGGTTGAACGCCCGCCGTCGGTCACATGAACACATGATGGAGAGCTTCCGGATGCAGCTTGCCAGCACCGCGCCTGTGGCGCGCCCGCGGCCCCGTTGGTGGACCGAGCTGCCGCTGCTGGCGCTGGTGTACGCAGCCTACTCGGCGGGCCGGCTGATCGTACGCGGCGACGTGTCCACGGCCGTCGACCACGGTCTGCGGATCCTGCACCTGGAGCAGACACTCCACATCAACTTCGAGCACCCGCTCAACCGGCTGCTGACCGCCCGCTCCTGGATAGGCATACCCGCCGACTTCGCGTACGCCTCCCTGCACTACCTGGTCACCCCGGCCGTCCTGATCTGGCTCTTCCGCCGCCGCCAGGCCCTGTACCGCACGGCCCGCACCTGGCTGATGACCTCCACATTGCTCGGCCTGATCGGTTTCACACTGATGCCGACCTGCCCGCCCCGGCTGCTGCACGCCAGTCACGGCTTCGTCGACACGATGGCGCAGTACAGCTCGTACGGCTGGTGGGGCACCGAGGCGAGTGCCCCGCGCGGCATGGGCGGAATGACGAACCAGTACGCGGCGATGCCGAGCCTGCACGTCGGCTGGGCGCTCTGGTGCGGAATCCTGCTGTGGCGGCACGGCCGGCACCCGCTCGTCCGGGCCGCGGGCATCGCGTACCCCCTGGTCACCACGTTCGTGGTGATGGGCACGGCCAACCACTACTTCCTCGACGCGGTCGCGGGCGCCGCCGTCATGGGCCTCGGAGCCCTGCTCACCCGGCCGGTGCTGCGTCTCGCCGACCAGGTCAGGGACCGGCTCGGAGCCCGCTTCCCGAGGTCCGCCGCAGGTGCGAAGTCCCCGGTTGTCAGTGCCGGATGCAAGACTTCGGCGGGTGAGCGAATCCCTGGCCAGCGGACCACCTCCGCAGACCCCACCGATGCCCCGGCACCGGCCGACGCAGACGCCTCGGCCGGCCGCGCACCCCGGGCCGATGCCGCTGCCCCCGCAGGAGCGGGAGGAGCGGGGGACGACGCTCCGGCAGCGGCTCGCTGAGCTGCGCGGCCCGGCCGTCGCCCCGCGTCCGCTCGACGCCCGCGCCCTGGCCGCCCTCGCCGCCAATCCGGGCTGCCGGCGCCGCGCCCTGCTGGACGGCGCCGGGGTGGACAAGGCCGCGCTGGCAACGGCGCTCGGTTCGCCCGCCCCGTTCGGCCAGTCGCAGTTCGCTCTTGTCCGGGGCAACGCCTTCGAGGCCAAGGTCAAGGCCGACGGCGGTACGGAGCTGATGCGGCTGCTGTACGAGCACCTCGGCGGTGCCGCCGGGGCGCCGCGCGAGGTCCTGGTGCCCGATCTGACGGCGGCCGGTCCCGAGGGCCGCGCCGCGCGCACGGCGCTCGCGCTGCGGGAGGCGACCGAGGCGGGCGGCTGGGCGCTGCTGGACCACCCGATGCTGGCCCTGGAGGTGGCGGGCTCCCCTGCCTATCTGGAGCCGGACGCGGTGGCGGTGCACCCCGACGGCACGTGGACGGTCGTCGAGATCAAGTCCTTCCCCATGATCGACGGTTCGGCCGACGCGGCGAAGGTCGGTGCGGCGGCCCGGCAGTCCGCCGTCTACGTCCTGGCGCTGGAGCGGATCGCGGAGCTGACGGAGGGTGCGAAGGTCGGACACCGGGTGCTGCTGGTCTGCCCGAAGGACTTCTCCAATCTGCCCGCCGCCTCGGTCGTGGACGTACGGAAGCAGCGTGCGGTCACCCGGCGCCAGCTGACCAGGCTGGCCCGGGTCGAGGACATCGCGGCGGCGCTGCCCGAGGGCACCACCTTCGATCCGGAGTGCCCCCGGGAGCAGCTCGACGCCGCGGTCGAGTCGGTCGGCGCGGCGTACGCCCCGGAGTGCCTGGCCGCGTGCGAGCTCGCCTTCCACTGCCGGGCGAAGGCCCGGGCGGCGGGTGCGGTGGAGGCGCTGGGGCGGAGTGTGCGCGGTGAGCTCGGCGGGCTGACGACCGTGGGTGCGGTGCTGGCCGCCGCCGCGGGCAAGGAGGGCGACCCGGCGGATCCGACGGTCGCGGCCCTGCGACGGGCGGCGGCACTGCGGGCCGGGGCGCTGACGGGCGGTGCGGCATGTCGCTGATCAGCACCCTGGCCCGGCTGGAGGCCGTGGAGAGCGGCCGGGCGCAGCCGATGGCGACGGTCCTGCACCGCCATCTCACCGACCGGCCGCTCGTCCTCGTGCCGCTGACCACCGCCGGTGAGACGGGCGCGCCGCTGGGGGCGCTCGTCGGGACGGACCGCGAGTCGCCCCGGCTGCTGACGGTGTCGCAGCCGCGCGACCGGGATCTGCGGTTCGCGTTTCTCGCGGAGCTGGCCGAGGCGGTGCTGCCGCACCTCGAGGCGTACGAGGATGTCGTCGAGCCCGCAGAGCGCAACGAAACCGATCCGGCGACCGGCAAGAAGGTCAAGGTCGAGGTCGAACTGTGCGCGGACGCACCGCAGTTGATCGTGCCGAGCCGGGCGGGCATCGACTTCGTACGGCTGCTCGGCCGGTCCATGCGGTTCCGCCGCACCGCGGAGGACGATCCCGACACCCCGTACCCCGCCCCGGCCCGCGTCCCCCTGCTGGGCCGCTGGCTGACGCACTACGGGGAGCGGGCCAGGGTGCCGGGCTCCTCGCTGCTGCTCGCCACGACGGATCTGCTGAACCGGCACTGGGCGACCGGGCAGAGCAGCCTGGAGGATCAGCATCTGGGCGCGCTGCTGGCCTGGATCGACGCGCCGGCGGGCGAATCCGGGGCATCGGCGGCGCTCCGCGCGGAGCTGGCTCGGGACGGCGCGGGCCAGCTGGTGTGCCCGCCGGCCGGTCCGGCGACCGACCCGGCGTTCGACAACCGGCTGCTGGCGCCCGCCATCGAGAAGTACGACCGGGCACGCACCTCGCTCGCGGCGGCCGAGGACGGCCTGGCAGCCGATGCCCGGCTTGCCGAACTGACCGGCGCCGAGCGGGAGATCAGGGCGCTGCTGGCCGCCGTGACGCGGCCGACCTGGGACGCGGTGTGGCGGGGGCTCGATCTGCTGAGGGAGCTGCCCGAGGGGGCCCGGGCCGAGGACCGGTGGACCAGGGACCGCTGGTCGTTCACCGGTCACCGGGACCGGGTGCGCTCCGGTGAACCGCCGCAGCCGCGCCGGGACGACGCGGTGACGGCGGCGCAGAAGCTGGCCTCGCGCGAGACGGCGCAGGCGCAGCTGGAGGCGCAGGAGGCCTTGGACGATCCGCTGGTGCTGGCCGGGCGGCGGCTGGCCGGTGAGGCGTTCGTCGGCGAGGTGACGGAGGTGGTGATGGCGTACAGCGAGTCCAAGCGCCCGTCCCCCCGCCCGCTGGTCACCGTCCGCACGGACGAGCACCCGCATCTCGGGGAACGCACCAAGGTGTACCGCTCGCTGGACGGCAGGCCGCAGACCGCCGAGTTCGTCCGGTACGGCGAGGAGCCGGCGGACGGCGGCGCGCCCGCGCTGGTGCTGCGGATCACCGACCGGATGGGCCGGAGCAAGGAGCCGGCCCCGGGTTCGGTGCCGGAGCCGGGCGACCGGATCTCCTGGACCCTGTTCGAGCACGACCAGCGCGGCGGGCCGAAGCTGCCGGACCCGGAGGAGACGCCGTGGACTCATGGCGGACCGCCGGGCGCGGCCGGTGAGCGCGCCGAGCATCCCGATCCCGTGACCGCGGAGGACCTTCTGTGACGGCCCTATTCGACCCGGGCGCCCAGGCCGCGCGGGCGACCGACGCGATCCTCGCCGACACCCTGGGCGGTACGTCGCGCGGCATCGTGGTGGACTCCCCGCCGGGCGCGGGCAAGTCGACGCTCGTGGTGCGCGCGGCGCTCGAACTCGCGGCGGCCGGGCACCCGTTGATGGTGGTCGCGCAGACGAACGCCCAGGTCGACGACCTGGTGGTGCGACTGGCCGAGAAGGACCCGGGGCTGCCCGTCGGCCGCTTGCACAGCAATGACTCCGACCCGTACGACAAGGTGCTGGACGGCCTGGCCAACGTACGGAAGTCGGCCAGGGCATCGGATCTCGCCGGGCTCGACGTCGTCATCTCGACGGCCGCGAAGTGGGCGCACGTGAAGAACGTCGAGCCGTGGGGCCACGCGATCGTCGACGAGGCGTACCAGATGCGTTCGGACGCGCTGCTGGCCGTCGCGGGCCTCTTCGAGCGGGCGTTGTTCGTCGGTGATCCGGGCCAGTTGGACCCGTTCTCGATCGTCGGCGCGGACCAGTGGGCGGGGCTGTCGTACGACCCGTCCGCGAGCGCGGTCTCCACGCTGCTGGCGCACAATCCCGGGCTGCCGCAGCACCGGCTGCCGGTGTCGTGGCGGCTGCCCGCGTCGGCCGCGCCGCTCGTCTCGGACGCGTTCTATCCGTACACCCCGTTCCGCAGCGGTACGGACCGAGGCGACCGGCGGCTGTCGTTCGGCACCCGGTCCGACGGCTCGGCGCCGGACCGAGTGCTGGACGAGGCCGCGGAGTCCGGCTGGGGCCTGCTGGAGCTCCCGGCCCGGCACACCCCGCGCACCGACCCGGAGGCGGTGCGGGCGGTGGCCCTGGTGGTCCGCCGGCTCCTCGACCGGGGCGGCGCGGCGACGAGCGAACGCTCCCCCGATCCGGTCCCGGTGACGGCGGACCGGGTCGCGGTCGGCACCGCCCACCGCGACCAGGCGGCGGCGGTACGGGCGGCGCTCGCCGAGCTGGGCGTGACGGGCGTGGCGGTGGACACGGCGAACCGGCTCCAGGGCCGCGAGTTCGACGTGACGGTGGTCCTGCACCCGCTGTCCGGCCGCCCGGACGCCACGGCGTTCCATTTGGAGACGGGCCGGCTGTGCGTCCTGGCCTCGCGCCACCGGCACGCGTGCATCGTGGTGTGCCGGGCGGGCGTCGCGGAGCTGCTCGACGAGCACCCGTCGACGGAGCCGGTGCAGCTGGGGGTCACGGTGAAGTTCCCGGACGGCTGGGAGGCGAACCACGCGGTTCTGGCGCATCTGGCCGAGCACCGGGTGCGGTGGGAGGTGTGACGGCGCCCGCCCAAGGAACGCCGGACAGCCCCCTTGCGCGGCGTTGGACAATGGAGGGTGGCCGTCGGGCCCACCGAAGGAGGAAACATCACATGGCACAACCCGAGCGGAACGAGCAGCAGCGGCTGCGCCCCGCGCCCCTGCTCTTCGAGCCGTCGGCGGCAGTCGCCGATCCCGAGCACTTCTTCGACCTGGAGTCGATGGAAGATCCGAAGGAGCTGCTGGCCCGCGCCACCGAGCTGACTCTGGCGTTCCGTGCCGCGACGGACCGCGCGGTCGAGTTCCAGGCCATCGCGGCCGCGCAGCTCGCCGATCCGCGCCGGTTCGACCGGCTGACGACCGCGGACATCGCGCAGCGTGCGGAGTGGACCGAGGACTACGCCAAGAAGATGGTCGAGTTCGGCCGGAGTCTGCTGGGCGGTTCCGCGCCCTGACGGCCGTCCCGGCCTCGCCACGACCGCCGTGCCGGCCTCAGCCGTAGCCGTACCTGCCGCAAGGCCCGGCGTCCCGCCCCGGGGACCGCCAGTGGCATATGCCCGAGCGCAAGATACTCCTCCCCACCCCGACCTGTCCCGATTTCCGACAACTCTCGGAATCCACTTGATCACTCCCGGTAGACATGGCGCATGAGCGCATGGCTGCCAGACGAAACGACCCTGCACGACGACGACCTCCACCACGGCGCCGACCTCTTCGCTCTCCTGCGGGACGGGGCCACGAACCGGACGGCTCAGGTCACGGCAGCCGGTGCCGCCTGGCTCGCCGGCGCCTCGGCTTATCCACGCAGCACGCTGGCACAGTGGGAGGCCCATCCCTCCTCACCCGGGGTACTGCCGTGCGGTTCGGCCTTCGACGTGGTGAACGTGCCCACCCTCTTCGGCCGCCGGATGCTGGAACACCTGTGGGCCGACGGCCCCGGCTCCGGCCCCGTCGCCACGCACCGCGGGCGGATGATGCTCTTCGCCTCCCCCGGCACCGCCCAGCGGCTGCCGTCGCTGCTCGACTGGGAGGAGTGGGGCGGCGGCCTCGAACCACGGGCCGGCACGGACCCGCGGGGGCGGGACGGCGACGGCGCGAAGGTTCCGCCGCTGCTCTGCCACGGCGCCGGGGACGCGGTGACCGTCCCCCCGCTGACCTGCACCTCCGCCACCCCCGGACCCCGCTGGGTGGTGGCGCCCGACACCCGAAGCCCCTGGCTGCCGGGCCCGGACGTACTGCTCTGGGCCTGTGTGCGGGTGACGCGGTCGACGCCCTCGCCGACGGCCCGGAATTCGATTTTTCCTCCCGCCGATCAGGGTGCTAATGTCTACGACGTCAGCAGGCGCCGCTAGCTCAGTTGGTTAGAGCAGCTGACTCTTAATCAGCGGGTCCGGGGTTCGAGTCCCTGGCGGCGCACAGACGGAAGAAGCCCTCTCGCGGAAGCGAGGGGGCTTCTTCGTGCCCGCACCACACGCCGCGTGTCACGCGTCATCCCGTCGTGGTCGCGGAAGCCCGCGTTCTAGTGCCGTGACCGGCAATGTCTGCCCCATGAGGAGCGTCGTCCGGTGCGTGCGATCGCGAGGCGGCCGGAAGTCCTTGGACGGGGTCTCCCCTGCTCGAACGAAGTTGAGAGCTTGGGGAAGGAGCCGCCAGGGCTTTCGGGGCGGCGCGACGGGGCAAAGCTCGCCGGGAGGGGCACTAGGTTCCCGTCGTGATCCGGACCGTCCAGGCACCCGAAGGCGTCCGGTCGGCGACCTCGATCCTGGCGTGCGCGCCGGGGATGCTGAACGTCTCGCCGACCCGCATCGGGGCGTCTGCGAGCGGCGCGTACACGGACTGGTCCCAGCAGGCGTCGGTGCGAGGGTGGGTGTCGATGACCTCGACGGGGCCGCCGCCGGACGGGATTCCGTTGCGCACCCGGTAGAGCAGGACGCCCTCGGAGCAGGTCGTCCGGTCATTGCCGGTGGCGCTGCGGGCCTCGATGGCCACGGCGCTGCCCTCGCCGGTCCTGATCACCGCGAGCCGGGTGCCGATGGAGGCGCCGCGTGCGGGCACGGCGGCCATCGGCTCCAGAGTGATGTCCAGGCTGCGCTGGACGCAGATCACCTGCCTGCGGTCCAGCCAGCCCAGCTTCCACTTGTGCCAGCCGAAGAAGTCCGGCGCGAGGCCGAACTGGCTGCCCATCACGTCCCAGTCACCGACATAGGTGTCCCAGTCACCCTTGCCGTCGGACGGCCGGTGGTAGAGGTCCGGCAGGTCGAAGACGTGCCCGGTCTCGTGGGCCAGCACGTTGTGGTCCGGCGGGTGCTGCTCGAAGACGGTGACGACGCGCCGGATGTCCGTGCCGTCGGCACGCAGCGGCCGATCGAAGTTGACGACCTTGGTGGCATCGGAGTCGACCCCCGGGGCGTCCGGGTCGGCGACCAGGTAAACGATGTCGAACCGGGAGAAATCGACCTTCGGGTCGGCCGCGGCGATGGCGTCGCGCAGATAGGCACTGCGCCGCTCGCTGTTCCAGTCCCGCTGTATTCCGTACCAGACAGAGGCCTTGGGCATCTGGATCCACTGCCGCAGCGGGTGCGGGCGCAGGGTGAATTTTCCGTACGAGGCCCGTTGGAAGAACTGGGTGGTGGCGGGGAAGTAGTCGGCGGTGAGCTCCTTAGGGGTGGCGCCGGGGCGATGGTCCGGAAAGGAGAGGAAGACCATGACCGCGTCGAGGGAGTGGACGGGGCGGGGGTAGGCGTCGTTCCACTCCCCCACCCCGAGCGAGTGGTGGACCTCGGTACGGGGGAGCGCGCACGGACCCGCTTCGCCGGTGGCGGCCACCGCAGGCCCGGCGACGAGGGAGGTGGTGACGAGCGCCATCAGGGAAGTCGCCGCGGCGACCACCCTGCGCAGGCTCGGCCTCCCGACTCCCCCGGTTCTGTGCAGGCGCGGCACATCTACCTCCGGGTGCGAGCTGCGGTCACCCACTCACCCTGTGATGATTCGAGGCTTTCGTCCTGCTGAGCTGCCCCAGTCGAGTCAGCGGCTGTCCAGGGCGCCACTCTCACGGACAGTCACAATCAATCACGTGAAGGTCGCGAGAGAGCGGAAGCGCTCAGAAACGATCAGTCGCGGACAAACCGGATCGGCTGGCGACTGGCCCATGCGGGGCGAACGCGAGGCGCGGACGGGTCGGGCGCTGGAACGGCCGACGCACCAACCTCTATGCTTCACCAGGCTTTCCCGCGTGGTTTCCGCCTCCCACAGCGGTGCTCCGCGCGGCGGGCCAGTCCGGCCACACCTGTTCAGGACAGAACTGCACGGCGGGAGCGAACGGTGAGCGGAACCTCCGAAGGGCCGAGGCCCGCGGCGGTCACATCCCCCCACTCCGCAGGACCGTCGGCCACGGAGTGTCACCCTCCGTGGCCCGCTGCCGGGGCCCGGGGACCGGAGCCGTACGGCTATCGGGCCGCCTTCCGGGCCGCCACGCTCCCGATGGCCGTCGTCGACCACGAGGGACTGGTGCTCGCCGCCAACGACGCGCTCGGCGGGCTCCTCGGCTTCTCCGCCGCGGCACTGACCACGCAGTCGGCGGCCGATCTCCTCGACCTCGCGGCGGACGGCCGCAGCTGGCACGCGTACCGCGAGGTGCTGCACGGCCGGCGCTCACGGTTCCGCTGCACCCACAGGCTCAAGCACCCCGACGGGCGCGCACTGTGGGCCGAGATCACCGTCGTACCGATGCCCGAACCGGAGGCGGGCCGGGCCGATGCCCTGCGGCCCGGTCCCGGCCCCGTGCTGCTCTCCGTCGCGGACGTCAGCGACCGGCGTGAGCTGCAGAAGCGGCTGCGCCACCTCCAGATGCACGATCCGGTGACCCGGCTGCCCAACCGGGCGCTGTTCTTCGAACGGCTCTCGGCCGTCCTGGAGACCCCGCCGTACGAGGACGGCGGGGTCACCGGACAGGGCCGGATCGGGCTCTGCTATCTCGATCTCGACGGTTTCAAGGCCGTCAACGACACGATGGGCCACCGGATCGGCGACCGGCTGCTCGCCGCCGTCGCCGCACGGCTCACCGACTGCGCGGCCCAGGACCGCCCGCACCGTCCCGGCGCCCATCTCGTGGCGCGCCTGGGTGGCGACGAGTTCGCGATCCTGGTCGAGGACTCCGCCGGTACGCAAGCGCTCACCGACCTGGCCCGCACGGTCCTCGCCGCGCTGCAGAAGCCTTTCGACCTGGACGGGCAGCGGCTTTCCGTCTCGGCCTCGATCGGAGTGGTGGAACGGGCCGTGGCCGACACCTCGGCGACCGGTCTGATGCAGGCCGCCGACACCACGCTGTACTGGGCGAAGGCGGACGGCAAGGCCCGATGGACGCTCTTCGACCCGGAGCGCAACGCCCACCGGATGACCCGGCAGACGCTCTCCTCCCATCTGCGGCCCGCCGTCGAACGCGGCGAGTTCACCATCGAGTACCAGCCGCTGGTCGGCATGGCCGACGGAGTCGTACGCGGGGTGGAGGCCCTGGTCCGCTGGAACCACCCCCAGTTCGGCCTGCTCGCACCGAATCGGTTCGTCGCGATCGCCGAGGAGGACGGCTCGATCGTCCAGCTCGGCCGGTGGGTGCTGCGGTCCGCGTGCCGCCAGGCCCGGCGCTGGCAGCTCGACCACCCGGCCGAGCCACCGCTGTTCATCAGCGTCAATGTCGCCGTCCGGCAGGTCTGGGACTCCGACCTGGTCACCGATGTCGCGGAGATCCTCGCCGAGACCGGCCTCGATCCCGCGCTGCTGCAACTGGAGCTGACCGAGTCGGCGGTGATGGGCTCGGCTGGCCGCCCGCTCCAGGCCCTCCAGTCGCTCAGCGACATGGGCGTACGGATCGCGATCGACGACTTCGGGACCGGCTACTCGAACCTCGCCTATCTCAGCCGGCTGCCCGTTTCCGTGCTGAAGCTGGACGGTTCGTTCGTACGCGGCTTCCGCTACGACGACGGCGACCGCCCGAGCCCCGCCGACGAGACGATCGTCGAGGCGATGGTGCACCTGGCGCACCGGCTGGGCCTGACCGTCACCGCGGAGTGCGTGGAGACGGCGGGCCAGGCCGAACGACTGCGCAGGATCGGCTGCGACACCGGGCAGGGCTGGCTGTACTCGCGCGCGGTGGCCCCGGAACGGATCGCCGAACTGATCGGCAGCCGGAAGCTGAACGTCTGACCCCGGGATTCCCGGCCCCGGGTCAGAAGATCGGGGCCGGTGTCAGGCCTTCGGCAGCCCGTACGCGTCCGCGATCAGCTCGTAGCCGCGCAGCCGGAAGCTGAACACCTGACCCCGGAATTCCCGCCCCCGGGTCAGAAGACCGGCGCCGGTGTCAGGCCTTCGGCAGCCCGTACGCGTCCGCGATCAGCTCGTAGCCACGCAGCCGGAAGCTGAACACCTGACCCCGGAATTCCCGCCCCCGGGTCAGAAGACCGGCGCCGGTGTCAGGCCGTCGGCAGCCCGTACGCGTCCGCGATCAGCTCGTAGCCGCGCAGCCGGGCCTCGCCGCCGTGGGCGTTGGCGGTGATCATCAGTTCGTCGGCGCCGGTGCGCTTGGCCAGGTCGTCGAGGCCCGTACGGACCTCGTCCGCCGTGCCGTGGACGATGTTGACCAGCCAGCTGTCGACGAACTCGCGCTCCATGGGGCTGAAGGCGTACGCCTCCGCCTCCTCGGGTGTCGGGACCAGGCCGGGCCGGCCGGTGCGCAGGCGGACCATGGACAGGGCGCCGGAGAGAACCTGGCGGCGGGCCTCGCGCTCGTCGTCGGCGGCCAAGGCCGAGACACCGATCAGGGCGTACGGGGCATCGAGCACCGCGGACGGCCGGAACGACTCCCGGTACAGGTCGAGGGCCGGCACGGTGTTCTGGGCCGAGAAGTGGTGGGCGAAGGCGAACGGCAGGCCGAGTACGCCGGCCAGCCGGGCGCTGAAGCCGGAGGAGCCGAGCAGCCAGATCGGCGGGCGGGCCGCCGACTGGACGCCACCCTCGGCGGTGGCCTGGACCGGGCCGGGGACCGCGTGGATACGGGCGTAGGGGTGGCCGTCGGGGAAGTCGTCGTCCAGGAACCGGGTCAGCTCGGCGAGCTGCTGCGGGAAATCATCGGCGCCTTCGCCCAGCCGGTCCGTCCGGCGCAGGGCGGCTGCCGTCGCTCCGTCGGTGCCGGGGGCGCGCCCGAGGCCGAGGTCGATGCGGCCGGGGGCCATGGCCTCAAGGGTGCCGAACTGTTCGGCGATGACGAGCGGTGCGTGGTTGGGCAGCATCACGCCGCCGGAACCGAGCCGGATGCGCTCGGTGTGCGCGGCGAGGTGGGCCAGGATCACGGCCGGTGAGGAGGAGGCGACGCCCGGCATGGAATGGTGTTCGGCGACCCAGTAGCGGTGGAATCCGCGGCGCTCGGCGAGCCGTGCGATGTCCACGCTCGTGCGCAGCGCCTGGGTGGCGGTGCGGCCCTGGCCCACGGTCACCAGGTCCAGCACGGAGAGCGGAACGGTGGCCGTCCCTTCCGCCTTGCCTCGGATCTCGTCGCCACGGATCTCGTCGGCTCGAATCTCGTCCACGTCCTGGCCCTCTCCGGTGATGCGCATGCGTGCGGCTCGTACGTCCGGAACAGCTGAACAGGAGGCGGTCTCCGGTTATTCCCCCCACCGGCCGGGGCGTCCCTTCTTTCCGCTCCGTGCCCACGCCCGGCCCTCGCCCCATCGGGCCACCGGGGCCGGGGGCGCCTCGCGCTCGGCGAAGATCTTGCCGAGCCTCGGGGACCAGGCCCGGCGGTCCGCCAGCCGCAGCCCTTCCCGGACCGCCACCTGGTTTCCGGTGAGGACCGGCTTGCCGAGGAATTCCTCCAGCTCCGCCAGGTGCGTGACGGTGTGCAGGGCCGTGTCGGGCAGCAGCATCACCTCCGCCTCCGGCCGGTCCGCGGCCCGGACGAGTTCCCGCACCTCGGCCGGGTCCCAGGCGGCGGCCTCGGCGGCGGAGCCCAGGTGAGCGGCGTGGGTGGCGACGACCTCGATCCCCGCGGAGTGCAGGAAGGCGGTGAACAGTGCGGCGATGTCCTCGGGATAGGTCGCGGCGACCGCGACGCGGGTGGCGTCCAGCTCCCGCACCGCGTGGACGAAGCCGAACGAGGTACTGGAGGCGGGCACCCCGGCCGCCCGGGCCAGGGCGGCGGTCTGTTCGTGGGCGCCCTTCCACCCGTACAGGAAGCTGCCGCTGCCGCTCACCCAGACGACGGACTCGACACCGGCGCGCTGCAGTTCCGGCACCCCGGCGGCCAGCCGTTCGGGCACACCGGTGCGCGTCAGCGCGTCGATCTCGTAGACGTCCTCGTCGATGGCGGTGTGGTTCACGACCAGCCTGACGGCGTCGAGCAGGATCTCCATCCGCGGGAAGTCGTCCTCCGCGAAGTGGTGGCCCGGGTAGAGAAAGCCGAGGGTCGTCATGTCCACCCTTCCTGTTCCGGCGGATGCCCTGTTCCTGCGGACGCCCGTTTCACCCCGTCCCTCCCTAGTATTGCCCCATACGTCGCCGCCTCCACGGCGACCTGTTGACGCAGGCGGGCGCGGGTGCGAGCGTGGTCGGGTCGCACATCTCAGACGCAGCGGAGCGCCCGTCTCTCATGTCAGAGCCCACCCTGCTCGTCCTGGACACCGACCCGTCGCCGCGTCTTGGCCGGCTGACCGGCCGGGCCGTCGTGCGGTACACCGACGAGGCCGGGCTCGCCGCACGGCTCCCCGAAGCCGACGTGCTGTTGGTGTGGGACTTCACCTCCGACGCGGTACGGGCCGCCTGGCCCGGCGCCGGACCGCGCCCGGCGTGGGTGCATACGGCGAGCGCGGGCGTGGACCGGCTGCTCTGCCCGGAGCTGGCGGCCTCCGAGACGGTGGTGACCAACGCACGGGGCATCTTCGAGCGGCCGATCGCCGAGTACGTGACGGGCCTGGTGCTGGCGTTCGCCAAGGATCTCCCCGGCACGCTGGAGCTCCAGCACCGGCGGCTGTGGCGCCACCGGGAGAGCACCCAAGTGGCGGGCAGCCGCGCGGTGGTCGTCGGCGCGGGCCCGATCGGGCGGGAGATCACCCGGCTGCTGATCGCCCTCGGTGTCGAGGTGGCGCTCGTGGGGCGCAGGGCGCGGCGCACCATCCATGGCGTGGCGGATCTGGACCGGCTGGCCGCCATGGCGGACTGGGTGATCTGCGCGGCGCCGCTGACGGAGTCGACCCGCGCCATGTTCGACGCGCGGTTCTTCGGGCTGATGCAGCCGTCGGCCCGCTTCATCAATGTGGGGCGCGGTCCGCTGGTCGTCGAGGACGATCTGGTCGCCGCGCTGCGCAAGCGCTGGATCGCGGGCGCGGCACTCGATGTCTTCGAGCAGGAGCCACTGGGTCCGCAGAGCCCGCTCTGGGACGTACCGGATCTGATCGTGTCACCGCACATGAGCGGCGACACGGCAGGCTGGCGGGACCGGCTGGGCGAGCAGTTCGTGGAGATGTTCGAACTCTGGGCGTCCGGGGCACCGTTGCCGAACGTGGTGGACAAACAGCGCGGCTACACCCCCGTCCGGGAGCCGGGCGAGTGATCTCAACCGACCGGGGAAGAAGGTCACTTCATCACCTCATGCCGGACATCTCCATATAACGGTCGGTCATGAGCCGTTCCCCGCCGGGGAATACGCGCAGCGCACCCGCCGTCGCACTCCGCTCGCAATCGGACACGGGAAGGTCACCTTCCGGCCACCGTTCGATCACAGGGGACCGCTTCCTGCATAGACGTACGGGATCGGGCAGGCGCACCCCCTGTCCGGACTGTTCGACCCTTCCAGGAGATTGCGAACCATGGCTGACTTCCCGAACCTGTCCCGCCGGGGCTTTCTCAACCGATCGGCGGCCGTGGGTGGCCTGCTTGTCGTTCCCGGGCTGCTCTCCGCGTGCAGCAAGACCGACGCCGGTTCCGCGGACGGTGCGGGGGCGCTCGACAAGCTCCGCAAGCAGGGATTCGTCCGGGTCGCGTACGCCAATGAAGCCCCCTACGGCTATCTGGAGGGCAAGCAGCTCAAGGGCGAGGCGCCCACGCTGCACCGGGAGATCTTCAAGGCGCTCGGCATCGACGAGCTGAAGCCCACCCTCTCCGAGTGGGACGGCCTGATCCCCGGACTGCAGGCCGGGAAGTACGACGTGGTCAGCGCCGGCATGGCCATCACGCCGGAGCGCTGCGCGAACGCCGTTTTCTCCGAGCCGGAGTTCATCTCGCCCACCGCGCTGATGGTGAAGAAGGGCAACCCGAAGAAGGTCACCGACCTGGCGTCCGCGAAGGCCGCCGGGATCACCGTCGGCGTGATGTCGGGCGCCGTCGAGGGCAAGTACGCCGAGGGCGCGGGCATTCCCAAGGACAAGATCAAGACACTGCAGAAGCCGCAGGACGGCGCCGACGCGGTCAAGGGCGGCCGGGTCGACGCGTTCCTGCTCACCGGCATCTCGCTGCGCTGGCTGGCGAAGACGAACTCCGAGACCGAGGTCACCGAGGCCTTCCTGCCGGAGCTCGACGGCGCGAAGCAGTACAGCCCCGGCGGCGCCGTCTTCCGCAAGGGCAACGAGGACCTGCGGGACGCCTTCAACCGCGAGCTGAAGAAGATCGTCTCGGACAAGTCACGCTATGTGGGCCTGCTCCAGGAGTACGGCTTCGGAGCCACCGAGCTCCCGCCGGCCCCCCTGAAGACGGCCGACCTGTGCAAGGGCTGACGGGACGGAACGCACCGCATGAGTGATTTCTTCTCCGCCTTCTTCGACGATCTGCCGCAATTGCGCGCGGGGCTGTGGGTGACCCTCCAGGCCACCGTCCTCGGCGCGCTGCTCGCCCTGCTCCTGTCGTTCGTCCTCGGCCTGATGTCGGTCAGCCGGCTGCTGGTGGCGCGCGGGGTGTCGCGTGTGGTCGTGGAGTTCTTCCGCGGCACCTCGCTCTACATCCAGCTGTTCTGGCTCTACTACGCGATGCCGCCGCTGACGGGGTACGAACTGACGCCGCTGCTCTGCGGTGTCGTCGCCTTCGGTCTCAACTACGGTGCGTACGGGGCCGAGGTGGTGCGCGGCGCGATCAACGCCGTACCGCGCGCCCAGTACGAGGCGGCCGTCGCGCTGAACATGACGCCGCTGCACCGGATGCGGAAGGTGATCCTTCCGCAGGCATGGGTGCAGATGATCCCGTCCTTCACCAATCTGCTGATCCAGCTGCTGAAATGCACCCCGTTGCTGTGGCTGATCTCGGCGGCCGACCTGATGACCGTGATCCAGCAGCTGCGCGACCGTACCGGTGAGACGCTCACCGCGTACGTGACCCTGCTGGTCCTCTACTTCGTCCTGGCCTACGCGCTGACCCTGCTGATGAATCTGCTGGAGCGCGGCGCCAAGCGGCGGCTCGGCCTGGCGACCGGTGCGGGCTCGCTGCTGCGCAGTCGCAGCACCACGGAAGCCGTCGCGTCGACGGCCGGAGGTGGTGCCCGGTGAACGGCTTCGACTGGAACGCCGCCGGGGACGTACTGCCCGTGGTGCTCAAGGGGTTCGAGGTCACACTGCTCGCCACCGTGCTCGGCACGCTCGTGGCCGCGGTGCTCGGGCTCGCCATCGCGGTCGCCGGACGGGCCTCGAGCAGGTTCGTGACGGTGCCGGTCCGGGCCGTGATGGAGTTCATCCGGTCCACCCCACTGCTCGTCCAACTCGTCGGCGCGGCGGCCCTGTTCACTTCGGTGGAACCGCTGACGATCGGCATCGTGGTGCTGGGCGTCCACTACGCCACGTACACCTCCGAGGTGTACCGCGCCGGGATCGACGGTGTGCCGAAGGGCCAGTGGGAGGCCTGCCGGGCGCTCTCGCTCACCCCGCGGCGGACCTGGCAGGCCGTGATCCTGCCGCAGGCGGTGCGCAATGTGCTGCCCGCCCTCGGCAACTACGCGATCTCGATGTTCAAGGAGACCCCGTTCCTCGCCGTGATCACGGTGCAGGAGATGGTCTTCGAGGCCCGCGAGTACGGCGCCGCCCACTTCGCGTACACCGAGGCATTCACGCTCGCCGGGCTGGTCTTCCTGGTCGCGAGCTACCCCACCTCGCTGCTGATGAGAAAGCTGGAGAAGCGTCTTGGCCACTGAACCCCTCCCCCTGCAGAAGACCGCACCCCGGGCCCCCGAGGAGGCCGTGCCGGCCGCCGTCGCGGCGACAGGCCATCCGCTGGTCCGCTTCGACGACGTCGTGAAGCGGTACGGCGACCACGTCGTCCTCGACCAGTTGGACTTCTCCGTACGGCGCGGCGAGCACGTCACCCTGATCGGGCCCAGCGGCTCGGGCAAGACCACCATCCTGCGGCTGCTGATGACCCTCGAAAGGGTCAGCGACGGGGTCATCTGGGTGGACGGCGACCCGCTGTCCCACACCAGGGCGCCCGACGGCTCGCTGAGGCCGGCGACCGAGAAGCATCTGCGCGAGGCCCGGAAGAAGATCGGCATGGTCTTCCAGCAGTTCAACCTCTTCCCCAACATGAAGGTGCTGCAGAACATCACCGAGGCCCCGGTCAACGTGCTGGGCATGGACCGCGACGAGGCGGAGAGCCGCGCCCGCGAACTGCTCGACCTGGTCGGGCTCTCGGCGAAGATCGACGCGCATCCCTCCCAGCTCTCCGGCGGCCAGCAGCAGCGGGTGGCGATCGCCCGGGCGCTGGCGATGCGGCCGGAGATCCTGCTGCTCGACGAGGTGACGTCGGCGCTCGACCCTGAGCTGGTGGCGGGCGTGCTGGAACTGCTGAGCGACATCGCCAGGAACACCGACATCACCATGCTCTGCGTGACCCACGAGATGAACTTCGCCCGCGACGTCTCGGAAACGGTACTGATGTTCGATGCTGGACGCGTGGTCGAGTCCGGTTCGCCGGAGAAAATCTTCTCCGATCCCGAGCACGAACGCACACGCGAATTCCTTACCGCGGTGCTGTGACCTCGGAACTCGTCGCAAACCCATGACCCTGGCATATGCCTGCCGGATGCGCCCCAGCTGACGGAGCCGGGGCGCTCCGCTTTCTCGTCAACAGACGCCCCGAACAGGGGCCTTGGCGGCTATCGTGAGGGCAGAGCTTGCGGTCACAACCTGGTGGGGGAAACCGTGACGTTGAAGCCCGAACCGACCGCACCGTTCCACTCGGTGCAGCACGCCCTTCGCGTTCTCGAGACGGTCTCCGAACACGGCGACGGCGTGACGGATGCCCAGATCTCCCGGGAGACGGGACTGCCCGTCGGGCATCTCACCTCCCTGCTGCTGATGCTGCGCCGTGAGGGGTACGTCGAACAGATCACCGACGGCGCGTACGTCATCGGCTCCTCGCTGCTGCTCCTCGGCTCCGGGGCGGCGCGCAGGCAGGCCCTGGAGACCAAGCTCCAGCAGTCGCTGGCGCAGCTGCGCGATTCGGTCGGCGCGGCGGTCTACATCAGCCGGTACGTCGACGGCGAGATCCGGGTCACGCAGTACGCCGACGGCCCCCACGCCCCCGCGGTCAACGAGTGGGTGGATTTCCGGTCCTCCGCGCACGCCTCGGCGGTCGGCAAGTGCCTGCTGGCCCAGCTCGACCAGAACGGCCGCCGCGACCACCTCTCGCGCCACAAGACGGCCCGGCTCACCTCGCGGACGATCACCAGCGAGAAGGTGCTCTTCTCCAAGTTGGACAGCCAGCCGGCGACGGTCCCGGTGCTCGACATCCAGGAGTACGCGGTCGGCACGGTGTGCGCGGCGGTGCCGCTGACCGCCGGGTCGGCTGCGGGGTGCCTGGCGCTGTCCCTGCCGATCGAGGACGCCCATCGCCTGCGCACGGCGGCGGACACGCTGAACCGACGGGCGGCTCCCGTGCTCTTGTCGCTGGCGCTCTAGGCGTGGGGGGGGGACGTGAGGCCCACCGCGGTGTCCCGGGACGGCTTCGTCCTCGATCACCGGACGGGCTTGATAGCGCCCGATATGCCCGGCTTGTTCGACTGTCATCAGCACCCCTCGGGAGCAGGTATTATTTTCGAGTCAGCAGGCGCCGCTAGCTCAGTTGGTTAGAGCAGCTGACTCTTAATCAGCGGGTCCGGGGTTCGAGTCCCTGGCGGCGCACAGACAACGCACTGGGCGGTTCACGTACACACG
>NZ_JBHVFF010000112.1:0-24583 GCF_042801895.1 Streptomyces sp. NPDC057543
GGGCCCCACCGCTTGCGGTGGGGCCCTTCGACGTTGGTGGTCTCAGTCGGTCTTCGGCAGCTCCCAGAGCGCGTCCCCGACTGCTGCGCGACCTTGCGGAGCATGGGACCGGTGATGTGGATGTACCGGGCCCGCCCGCATCCGGGCCGCTCCCCCGGCCTCCCAGCCCGTGATCGCGTCCACGACGACTTCCGGAACACCGAGGAGGAGAAGCACGGTCGCGGCGGTGTGACGAGCGTCATGCAGCCGACCGTCACGCACGCGTCACGCAGCGGTCGTTTCCGCGTGGCAGTCCGTGTTGGGGCTCAGCGGCCCACCGGTCGGGGACGCGAAGACGTACCCCTTGCCCTCCCGGTCGGCACCCGCCACGGCCCGTTCCTTTGCCTGCTCCTCCTGGTGGTGACAGAGCAACTTGATCAGCGGATCGGGCGGCCCCACCGTGCGACGTCCGGCGCGCGACTTGGTGGTCTTGTGCTCACGCCGGATCTGCTCACGCCGCGTGCAGTAGCCGGCCGCCGCCCTGCCGCACGGAGCCTCGCCGCACCCGTGCCAATATTCCGGCCGCAGCCGGTTCTTCCGAATGCGGACGTACCCCGCGTCGAGGTCCACGTCTTCCCGGTGCGGGCCCAGCGCTTTCCCCTGCCGCAGACCGAGAGCCAGGGCGAGCCGGTGAGCGCCCAGGCCGGGGACGAGGTGGACTCGTACGTCGACCTCGTCCCCGTCGTACGTGTTCTCGCAGACGTACGGCTTGGCGATGTTCTCGACCCAGTACTCAAGCCGGCTCTATACGGTCCAGCCCTTGCCCGGCTTCCGGAGTTTCCTGTCGTCCCGGGCCCTCTCCATCTCGCGGACAGCCCTGGTCACTTCGGCCTTGGTAACGGCGCCCGTGCCACTCCCGTACCAGAACCGACGGGGAATCACGGGAAATCAGCAACAACGGGAGGTACGCCTGCACTTGGCCCAGAAAGGGTCGCGGCAGGTCACGCCGGCAACCGTCCAACCTCGCACCAGAAGCGGTCCTACTGGTCAGCACACAGCGGTTCGTGGTGGTGCCGGATGAGGTACCGGTCTTCTCGATGAAGCGGCCTAAAGGGACACATCTCCGTCACTTATCCGCTCGGTAGAGCTTGATGTCCTTGTTGGCGAACAGGTGCACGTATCCGCACCGCCAGCAGATCAGGCCCGTGGCGTTCTCGTCAGCCCAGGCCAACTTCAGGAACTCCATCCCAGTGCTGTTGAGCAGGACACCCCGTTCTCGGAACAGGTCACCCTGGCAGACCAGGCACTTGAGCCAGACATCCCCCAGTGCTGCACGTACCGGCTTCGCCATCGAGTGAACGCCCCCGTCCTTGCCGTGTGAAGAGAACGAGACTACGTGGCAGCGCGGGCCGATCACAGCCCCCATGAGCGCAGTAGGTCGCTTGCATGGCTCTCGGACCGTGCCGCCGGCCGGGTCAGTCGTCAAGTCCAGCAGTGGTGTCTCTGACACCAGTACCCGACACCAACAGGAGCGAAATTCGGCGGTCAGCGCTGAACCTCTGCGGCCCGGAGACCCAGGCAGAAGGCCGTTCAGCCCAGCACTCCGAGCCGCCGTGATCGACCTGATACGGATGAGGCCACAGGTTCAGATCCTGCGCTCCTCGCCATTGGGCTGCGCCTGACGTGCGTTCGCATCTGGTGGAGGACACAAGTGCCTGTCAGGATCAAGCTGTGAACGAGCCTTCGATTCCCGCGAGATTGAACAGGGCCCTCGACTGGGCAGGGCTGCCCCTGTTCGCCCTCCTTCTTGCGATCGGCATCAGGGACTACCGCGATAGAGGGTCCGTGGGCTGGCCCATCGGCGGGGCGGTGCTTGCTCTGGTCAGCCTCTGGGTGATCTACCGCGGGATGCCTCGCCGGAGCGGCAAGACCACCGAGCCACCGTAGGAGTACAGCAGCGCCGTACCGCAACCCCAGCGGACTTGACTCAACTCATGCGCCTATAGCCTCGGGAGCGTGATCGTCTACCCGCTTTGGCATGTTGGCCACCAGAACGAGGCCGGCAACAACCACTCGACCGTTCATGTCGACGAGTGCGGCGTCTTCATCGACGAGCAGGACGGCGACGACGTGAAACTGCTCGGCATCTACTCGACACGGGAGCGGGCAGAGGAGCGCATGAAGCGAGCCCAACTGCTGCCGGGCTTCCGGGACGAGCCGGAGTGCTTCGTCCTCGACGGTTACGAACTCGATGAAGACACCTGGACCGAGGGCTTCGTGCGTATCCCACCAGGCGAATAGCGGCAGTGACTACCACGAGCAGTACAGCAGCAAGTACAGCAACCCCACCGGCCGCAGCCGACCGTCACCAGCCCCGGATGACCGACTGACCAGGCGGGCAGACCCCAGCGACCGTCCTGCCTGTAGTTCGCATCGAGGGGCAGTTGACATCCACGGCTGACATCAACGACGGCGCACAACGGCAGCGCTGGGCGGCCGCCGGCAGCGCCGAAGGCCGTGGCGCGTGCAGGGATGACAGCTATCCGGCCGAACTCCTGAAGCGGTGGTCATGTGTCGGGTGCGCGGGCCTGGGGCGGGGAGTTTCCAGACGACGGACCAGTGCGCGCAGGGCACGGAGTTCGGCGTCCAGTGCCTGCGCGCCGTCGCGGGTGAGGGAGTCGGCAGCCCGCCATGCGCTTTGCATTACAAAGCAGATGGCGGACAAGAGTGAGCGGCCGTGCCGCCTCGCACCAGTCACGCAGTTGCCTGCGAGCTTCGGCCCGAAGAGGGCGGCCCGGACCGGATCGCGGCGAGCATCCGCCCATGCCGCGCGGATGCGTCGAGGAGACCGCCGTCGCGCCCCCGGCCGGGGGAGGGTGACGCTCGCTGCGGGCATGGAGGCGCTGCCGTGATCACCCAGGGCCGGCAGATATATTTCGTAGCTCGATATATGCTCGACGCATGACAAGGCAGAACCAGTCCTTGACGGAACCGCAGTACTTCATCCTTGCCGCGCTCATGGACGGGCCGTTGCACGGTTACGGCATCATCAAGGCTGCCGAACAGGCCACCGACGGACGGCTCCGGATCGCTGTCGGCACTCTCTATGGCGCACTGGAGCGGTTGGAGCGGGCCGGGCTGGTGGCCGCCGGCCATGAGGAGATCGTGGACGGGCGGGCGCGGCGCTACTACCGGCTCACGGAGGACGGCACCGAGGCGCTCGGCCGGGAGGCGCTGCGGATGCAGCAGGCGGCGGCCGTCGTCATCGGACGCTCGCGGGATGTCGGAGCGGCCCCGGCATGAACCGTTTGCTGCTTGCGGCCTATCCCAAGCCCTACCGTTCCCGGCAGGGTGAGGAATTGCTGGGCTGCCTGGCCGAGGCGTATCCCGGCCGTTCCTGGCCCCCGCCGCGGGAGGTCGTGGCCTTGGCGCGTGCCGGGATGCAGGCCCGCGCCCGTGGCGTCGTCGACACGGCCCAGCCGTGGTGGCTGGACGGCATCCATCTGACCGCTCTCGTCCTCGCCGCGCTGGCGCTGGTGCCGTACTTGCAGGATGTTTGGCACTGGGGACTGCACATCGATCCCGGCCGGCATGCCATCGCCTTCCACTTCTCCGGCTGGTACCCGTGGGCGCAAGGTCCTGGCACGCGGACACGGCTCCTGCCCTACGGGCTGCTTCCGCTGGTCTGCCTGATCGCCCTGCTGCGCGGTAAGCCGTGGATCGCCCTGCCGGCCTCAGCAGCAATGATGTACGTCGGTGCCACGTTCAACAGCAATACGTTCTTCGGCGACGAGGGCAAGGTGGGCCTGGGCTACTACGGGCTGGGCGCCCCGATAACGGCCCGTGACCTGGTGCTGTCGGGGGCACTGTGCACCGCGTGCGCCGTGCTGGTGGTCTGCCGTCCCAGCCGGCTGCGACGCCACTCGTACCGCTGGCTGGTGCCCGTCGTGCTCGCCATGTTCGTGGCCGGGGGCCTGCACATCATCTCCATCAGCCCGGCCTTCCAACGCGGCCTGTTCGCCCTCGAAGTCGTCGCGCTGATCGCCGCGTGGGTGGCGACGGCCGCCACCGGGGATTACCGGTGGCTGATCCCCGTCGCGGCGTTCGCGTTCATCCGGACGCAGGCGATCGTCATCCAGCCGAACTGGTTCATGCAATCCCTGCCGGACCTGGTCGTTCTCCTCCTCCTGATCGCGCCTCTCCCGGCCCTGGCGATCGCCGCCCAGCGCCAGCAGGGCCAGGCGCTCCTCGAGTAGGAGCAGATCCCCGGTGGGCCGACCGAGCCTGTCGGCCCATTGCGTGCCAGGGGAGGCACGTGACCGAACTGCTGCCGACGGACATAGTGAGAAAACGATGACTCAGCAAGATCACTCGACCCTGTCCACGCACCCGGACACCCCCGGCGAGGTCCCGGGAGCCACGGCCGAACGCAGCCCTTCGCGGACGATACGGCCACGGACCTCAGCTCTGCTGTGCCTCGTGGGGTTCCTGGCGGTCTACCTGATCGCCGTCTGCACCCCGTTCGGGCAACGGGCGGAAAATGCCCTGTTCAACAGTAACGGCGCCAACCCGGCATGGATCTACGACTGGTCGGGGACGGCTTACGATTCGCCGGCCCTGCCGCCGCTGGACGACGCTGCCATGCCCACCCTGGTCGTGGGCATGGCGATCATCGTGGCCGTCACCCTGGTCCGGAGGTGCTGGTGGCAAGGCTGCGCGGCGGCCGGAGTCGTCATGGTCACGCTCGGGGGCACGGAGGCATTCAGTAAGGTGATCCTGCCCCGCCCCGACCTGGTCGGCGCGCACGTCAGCCTCGTCGAGCCCAGCTTCCCCAGTGGGCACGTGGCCATCCCTGCCGGGCTGGCCTTCGGCGCCGCCCTCATCGCTTCCCCTCGCATCCGCCCCTACGTGACAGCGGCCGGCATGCTGTGGCTCGCCGTCACCGCCGGCGCCGTCCAGGCCACCTACCACCATCGGCCCAGCGACGTGCTGGGCTCCACACTGCTGGCCTGCGCCTGCTACAGCCTCGCGGCCCGGTTGCTGCCACCCGCCGCCGCACCAGACGTCACGCGGCGCCCTCATGCGCTGCCGGCCATCGCCCTGGCACTGTCAGCGGCCGGCGCGCTCGTCGCCGGCGCGCGGGAGGACTCCGTCACACAATCGCTGGTCTTCGCAGCAGCGGCCTTCCTGTGCGCGGCCCTGTTCTGGTACACCGCAGCGGAGGGGCCCGCACACACCGCAGGCCGCACACGCCCCGCACTGGGATGACCACCCGGCCGGCTCCGGGCGGGAGCCGGCGCATCCTGGCGAAGCGGCGGTCCGACGCCACCGCCCAGTCGTAGAAGCCACCGCCCAGACGTAGAAGCCGTCTACGCCCGCGGGGATGCGCTCCCGCCCGACGTGTACTCCCGTAGTCCGGTCAACAGGCCGGTGTCGGCCGCCCGCGCTCCCGGCTCAAGGTCGCCGACATCGGAAAGGACGAGGCCCGCCAGGCCCGACGCCTCCTGGCCGATGCCGAGCCGCACGGTCACAAGTGCGCAATCGACGCCGTGCTCGCTGTCCTCGCACGCCGGCAGAAGGGGCAGGTCACCGTCTTTGCCTCGGAGGTGGACGACCTGGAGAGGGTGGTCCCGGACACGATCGTCGTCAGGAAGGCATGACCCGGCGCCCTGGTCTCGGTTCTGGTCTCATTCACCCCGTCCAGCACCCGCCCCAGCAGCCCGCACCCGGCCCCGGCCGCCTGATCGCGCGGCACCCGCCCGACGCTCCCGAGCGGGTGCGCCCTCCCGCGCGAAACAGTCCACACACATGCAGTCCCCGGTAGTCCTTCGGGGTTCCGTGAATTTCAGCCGTCGCTGAACACTCCGGGATCGAGAGGATCTGCCGGGGGCCTGGCCAGAGCCACGAGTTAGTCACGCGTACCAGTGAACGTCTTCACCGATGGTGCGGCTCGCTCTGGTTTTCTGGTGTATTGATGATTTTCCTCACTATCTGAGTCAGGTCAAGGGGTTTGTCGCCTTTTCCTGATAAATATCCCGATCTCCTGCGTGCGCGAGGCCTGGACGGCAGGTGATGCGTGCCGCCACCGCGTGTCCGGTGCAGGCGATAGGAGGGCTTCGCCGGTTCGCTCACGCTGATCGGCGACGAACCCCATGAACCGTACGACCGGCCGCCGCTCTCCAAACAGGTCCTGCTGGACCACGCCACCGCCGATCGCACCGCGCTGCCCCGGCGCCAGGTCCACACCGTGCTCGCGCTGCAGCTCCCCGGCGACCCCGCCGATCACTCCACCGGGCGCCCCCACGAGCGGCGCCGCGCCGCGTTCGGCGACGGTCGCACGCCTGGAGACACAGCTCGCCCTGGCCGCGCTGGTCCGCAGGCTCGACGGCCCCCGCCTGGTGGAGGATCCGCCCCCGTACCGGCAGAACGCCGTGCTGCGCGGCCCCCGCCACCTGAACATCGCGTTCGACGGGCTCCGCGCCCAGTAGTGGCTCACGTCGGGGACCGCCGACCATGATGGGTGGATGCCTGCGCATGAACCGGACCGGCACGACGCGTGGCCCTCGCTGGAGCAGCTTCTCGGGCTGATCGCACCCGGGATGCTCGATGTCGTCGTCGCGCCGCGTGGTACCGGTGTGCCGGTGGCCGACGTGGTGCTGCACGATCCCGACGAGGAACGGGACGACGACGATGCCTGGGCGGCGCCCGGGGCCATCCTCCTCGCGATCGGGGTGGAGGTCGCCTCGCCCGACGCGATCGACGTGCTGCGCGACGCGGAGCGGGCCGGGGCCGCGGCCGTGGTGCTGCGACGGGGCGGTCGCGGGCCGCGGACGGCGCTGGTGGAGGCGGCCGGCCGGGGCCGTACGGCGTTGCTGACCCGGCGGCCGGAGCAGCGGTGGACGAAGGTGCTCGGACAGTTGCGGACGGCTCTGGTGCACAGCGCCCCCGCCCGGTGCGCCGGGACGGACGGGCCGGCCGGGACGGACGGGCTGCGGCTCGGCGACCTTTCGGGGCTGGCCAATACCGTGGCGGACCTGGTCGGCGGTGCGATCACGATCGAGGATCCGCAGTCGCGGGTGCTGGCGTACTCGCGGATGGACCACGAGCCCGATCCGATGCGGCGATTGACGATCCTGGGCCAGGAGGTCCCTCGCTGGCGGGTCGTCGAACTCCGCGAGAGCGGCTTCTTCCAGGCGCTCTGGGGCACCGACGACGTGGTGCGGCGCCCCGCCGACGAGCGGTCCGCCGAGCGGCTGGCCATCGCTGTGCGCCACGGGTCCGAGGTGCTCGGGTCCATCTGGGCCGCCGCCGACGGCCGGCCGCTCGCCGAGGACGCGGTGGCGGCGCTGCGCACGGCTGCCCGGGCCGCCGTGCCCCACCTCCTCCACCACCGGACGTGGGGCCGGGCCGCGGCCGGAGCGCGCGAGGAGGCGGTGCACGCGCTCCTGAAGGGGAGCGTCCGGGCCGCACACGACGTCGGCGTCGCGCCGGGCCGCCCGTACGCGGTGCTGGTCGCCGAGGCGCACGACAGCCAGGATTCCGGTGCGGCCTTCGCCGCCGGGCAGCGGGTGCTGGACGTACTCGCGCTGCGGGCCGCCGCGTACCGGCCCGGATGCGTGACCGCGCGGTCCGGGCGACGGCTGTACGTCCTGGTGCCCGCCGGGGACGGGGAGGCCGATCCGGCGCGCGCCCTGCTGGCGACGGTCCGCTCGGTGCCGCGCAGTGCGGTGTTCGCGGGCGTCGGGCCGGTGGTGGCGGACCTGTCGGGGCTGCCCGCGTCGCGCGAGGCCGCGGAACTGGTGGTGCGGGTGCTGCAGGAGCGGGCCGCCACGTTGCCGGCCGCCGAGGTGGTGTCGGCGGTGGCCGGGTACGCGGAGGTGGGCGCCGACGCGGCGCTGCTGCGGTTGCTCGACGGGGTGGAACCGTTGTGGGAGTCGCTGTCGGGGCCGGTGCACGCGATGGTGGAGCACGATCGGGTGCACGGTTCGCAGTACGGCGATTCGGTCGCCGCCCACCTCGACGCGTTCGGGGACACGGGCAGGGCCGCGCAACGCCTCAACGTGCACCCCAACACCCTGCGGTACCGGCTGCGCCGGGCCCGGGACCTGTTCGGCGTGGATCTGGCCGACCCCGCCGTACGGCTGCTGGCGGACATCGGTCTGCGGCTCGCCCGGCGGGCAGGCTGAGGACGGGCCCGCCGGGCGATCATGGTGATCGTTCCGCTGTCGGACGGCACAGCCGGACCGGTCCCGCGTGGTCGCCCCTGACGAAGACATACCGGGCCTCGCTCACCGAAGCTGTGCGGGACGGCCCGCCGCTCGCACACCGAAACTGTGCGGGACGGCCTGCCGCCCGACGGACGCAGTGCACGACCGACCTACGGAGTGTGGTCCACGTGACTTCCGGTTCGGCCCATCAGCGCGGCAGCGCCCGTGAGACGGCGCTCGTACGTGCCGTCGAGGACGGGCTGCTCGGCCCCGGCGCCCCCCTCGTCGGCCTTATTGACGTCGACGCTGTGCTGGCCGCGGTGGACGCGCTGCACGAGGCGTTCGACGGTCCGGCGACCGTGCACCACACGTTCGCGGCCAAGGCGTGCGGCCTGGTGCCGGTGCTCCGGCTGCTCGCGGATGCGGGGATGGGCTGCGAGGTGGCCTCGCCCGGCGAGCTGGAACAGGCCCTGGCGGCCGGATTTCCGTACGACCGGCTGGTCTTCGACAGCCCCGCGAAGACGGTCGAGGAGCTGGAGACGGCCCTCGCCCATGGCATCGCGATCAATCTGGACAACTTCCAGGAGCTGGCCCGGGTGGACCGCCTGCTGGCCGGCCGGGAACCCGTCGGACCGATCGGGCTGCGGGTCAACCCGCAGGTGGGGGCGGGGGCCATCGGTGCGATGAGCACCGCGACGGCGACCTCGAAGTTCGGTGTGGCGCTGCGCGATCCGGGGGCCGTCGACGCGGTGATCGACGCCTTCGCGCGCCGGCCCTGGCTCAACCGGCTGCACGCGCACGTCGGTTCCCAGGGCTGCCCGCTGCCGCTCATCGCCCAGGGCATCCGCGCCGCCTACGAACTGGCCGAACGCATCAACACCCAGCTCGGCCACGCCCGGATCACCGGGCTCGACATCGGCGGCGGCCTGCCTGTGAACTTCGCCGACGAGGACGACCGGCCGACGTACGCCGACTACGTCGCCGAACTCCGCGGCGCCGTACCCGGGCTGTTCGACGGCCGCTACACCCTGGTCACCGAGTTCGGACGCTCCCTGCTCGCCAAGAGCGGAACGATCGGAACGGTCGTCGAATACACCAAGTCCGCCGGGGGACGGCAGATCGCGGTCACGCACGCGGGGGCCCAGGTCGCCGCCCGTACCGTGTTCATGCCCGAATCCTGGCCGCTGCGCGTCGGGGTCTTCGACGCCGCGGGCCGCCCCAAGCAGGGCCCGACCGAGATCGTCGACGTCGCGGGTCCCTGCTGCTTCGCCGGGGACCTCACGGCGGCCGCGCGCGAGCTTCCCGTCATCGAGCCCGGCGACGTGGTGGCGCTGTACGACACCGGGGCGTACTACTTCTCGTCGCACTTCTCGTACAACTCGCTGCCCAGACCCGCTGTTTACGGCTACCGGACCGGCACCGACGGACAGGTGCGGTTCGCGCTCGTGCGGGAGGCGCAGAGTGTGCGCGAGGTAGTCGAGGAGAGCGGTCTCGCCCACGCGGACGCGCTGGTGGGCCTGGGCAGGGACTGACGCCGGAAGTCCGCGCGGCGCCGGCTCCCGGCGCCGGGCCCGGTACTGGCGCGGGGCCGGCTCCCGTGGCGCCGCCCGGGTCAGCGGACCCGCGCCACCCCGACGTACACGCCATTGGGCTCGTACTCCGGAGCCTCCGTGTCCTTGTACCACTCGGGGCCCGACACCAATCCGGGGGCCACGAATTCGAGCCCCTCGAAGAACCGCTCGACCTGGGCCCGGTTACGGGCGAGCAGCGTCATGCCGCCCTGCCGGTACGTACCGCTGATCCGGTCCGACAGCTCGGCCGGCAGGAAGTCCGCGGTGCCGTGCGAGAGCATCAGGTAGCTGCCGGCCGGCAGGGCGCCGACCAGGTGCCGGGTGATGCCGTACGGGTCCTCCTCGTCCGCCATGAAGTGCATCAGCGCGATGAGTGACAGCGCGACGGGTCTGCTGAAGTCCAGGATCTCGCGGGCGTGCCCGAGGATCGTCTCCGGGTCGCGGACGTCCGCCTCGATGTACGAGGTGGCGCCCTCCGGCGTGCTGGTCAGCAGGGCCTCGGCGTGCCGCAGGACGATCGGGTCGTTGTCGGTGTACACGACCCTGGCCGCCGGGTTGACCGCCTGGACGACCTGGTGCAGGTTCGGCTCGGTGGGGATTCCGGTGCCTATGTCGAGGAACTGGTCGACGCCCGTCCCGGCCACCCAGGCCGATGCGCGGTGCATGAACGCCCGGTTCAACCGGCAGGCGCGCCGGGCCACTTCGGGGAGTTTCTCGCCGACCTCCTGGTCGACGAGGTAGTTGTCCTTGCCGCCCAGGAGGTAGTCGTACACCCGTGCCGGGTGCGGCCTGCTGGTGTCGATCCGGGACACGGGCGTATCTGAACCTGCGGTCATGAAGGACTCCGATCACGGGGGAACGCCGCCGAGCGGGCCGTACGGCCGTACCCGCGAGGGCACAGGCGTACGCATTCTAGGAGGGCGCGAGGAGAACCTCACCGGAATCCGGGTCCAGGGTTACGGGCTCGGGGTTACGAGTTCACGGTCTGCGGCCGAAGAACTCGATCTCGGCGACGGCGAGTCGGCGGTCCTTGCCCGCTCCGTAGGTGGTGTCGGTGGTGAGCCGGGCCCGGACGATCTCCGAACCGCGCAGGTCGAAGGTCTGCTGGCCGGGCTGGTCCTTGACTCTCAGCTTCCTGGTGACCCGGGTTCCGTCGGCGGAGGTGAGCTGGACGGTGATCCTGGCCGGGCGGGCCTGGGTGAGGAACTCGTCCATCTTGGTCGACGTACCGGAGAAGACCACCAGCTTCAGCACCCGTACCGGCTGCTCGAAGTCGCACTCCAGGTACTGGCCCACCCCCGTTTCCGGGCCCGCGGCCGACGGCGCCCAGTAACGGTTGTTGAAGCCGTCGAACGCCGCACCCGCCGGGTGGCCCGGAGCCGTACTGGAGGCCCGGAACCGGGTGGGCGGCACCGCCTCGGGCGTTCCGGTCTCGTCCTTGGCGAAGCCGAACCAGCCGGACAGATGCGGAAGAGCGAACCAGACGCCGCACGCCACCACGATCAGCAGGATCGGAAGGGTCAGGCGGGGGCGGCGCCACAGTCTGCGTCGTGGCCGGGTACCGGCGGTGGGCGCCTGGCGCGGTCGCCTGCGGAGGATCCGGCGCCACCACGGAGGCCGGATCTCGGGCGGCGGGCCCGGGTCGAGGAGCAGTGCGCAGCGGATGCACAGGGTGCGGTCCGGGTCGTTCTCCGTGCCGCAGTTGGGGCAGCGGACGGGAGTGGCGGGAGGCGGGCCCGGGGGTGTGTGCGGGGGGCCCGGGGGTACGTCGGGCAGCACCTCGGGCCCGGGCACCGACTCGTCCGGCTCGTCTCCGGGACGACGCGGGGCGGCCGGCGCGGCCGGAGTGGTCGGCGCGGTCGGAGTGGTCGGCGCGGTCAGAGTGGTCGGAGTGGTCGGCACGACGGGGGGCTGGAAGGCCGGTTGGGGTTGGGGCTGGGGTTGCGGTTGGGGTCCAAGTGGGGGCTGAGGCCCCACTGGCGGTTGAGGTCCCCGTGGCGGTTGGGGCGCGGAGACGGGCGCAGCAGGCGTGGCCGGCGTAACTGGCGTAACAGAGGCGGCAGAAGGAGACCTGTCCCCCGCCCCCTCCCACTCCAGGAACGCCTGGCACGACGTGCAGAACTGGGTCCCCGGCGCATTGCTCTGTCCGCACGCCTCGCAGATCACGAGACCTCCAGGTCGAAGCCCACATGCGCCGGAATCTCCGTACGGATCAGCTCCTCCAGCCGCACCCGGTCGACCTGGTACGGCTGTGCGGCCCGCACCCGGACCGTCACCCACGGCCGCGGGCCGCCCGGGAACTGGGTGTGCGGCGTCGACGACCACGCCGTACCACCGCTCTCCACGATGTCCGGCTCGATCCCGGTCTCCAGGAAAACCGCCTCCGCGAGACCGCGCCGGGTGCCGCGCCTGCTGTGCCGCTCGACCGCGCCGCGTACCGTCGCGCGCCGCTGCTCGGCCGGGTGGTCCGGGCGGATGTCCACGGCCACCCACTGGGCCAGCCAGGAAAGGAAGTCCTCGGGCGCGCTGCGGGGATCGAGGTGGGCGGGCAGATTGTCGATGGAGAGCAGGACCGGGGCGAGTACCTCGTCGAGCGCCGCGAGGAACCGTCGCAGGAAGTCCTGCTCCAGGTAGACCGCCGGGAGCTGTTCGATCAGCGGATGCGGTGTCGGCAGGCCGTTCACGGCTGTACGCATGACGGTCAGGCCTCCTGTACCCGGAGCTGGTGCTCATAACTGAAGACCAGTGCGTGCCGGTCCAGCGCGATCTTCGTGGTCGGTTCGCCGCGCTGCCCGGTCACGGGGTCCGCGGGGAAGAGCCGTACGTCCTCCACCAGGTCCACGCCCGGAACCTGTTGCAGGACGGCGAACGCCTCGCCCGACTGGATCGGCCGGCCGAACGGCCAGCCCTCGCCGCCCGGTCCGCCGCTCAGCGGGTTGAAGTAGCTGTACAGGGCCGCCAGCGCCTCCTCGCGTACCCGTTCCAGCACGACGCCCCGGCGGGCCTGGACCGAGGCGACCACGGTGACGCCCTGGTAGTAGGGCGGTTCGACCACCAACCGGGCGCCGATGGGCCGCCGTTCGTCCAGATGGCCCGCGATCAGGGCGAGGGTGTGCTGCGGCGGGATGAGTTCGTCGAACTGGATCCGGCCCTGCTCGTCGCTGCGTCCGGCCGGCACGACGAGCAGCCGTACCCCGCCCGCCTCGACGTCCGAGTCCCCGCCGGCCGGGATGCACTGGACCCGGGACGCGTCGGGGGCGACCTCGCGGGCCAGCAGTTCGTAGTCGTGCGGTACGACGGCCCGGTGCAGGGTCCGCAGCGTCATGGGCCCGCGCACCCGTGCGCTGTCCACCGTCTCGCCGTCGACGCCGCCGAGCGCGGGCCGCCGGTTCTCCACCCGGGCCACGTACGGGATGGCGCTGCGCAGCACCCGGAGCGTGGAGCGCGCGACGTTGCCGCGCAGGCCACCGCCCGTTCGGTACGAACGGACGCGTACGGTGGCGCCCTTCGGCGGCACCGCGCCGTAGTGGCGGACGGAGCCGTCCCGCTCCCGTACCGCCGGGCCGAATTCGACCCGCCCCGAGTTCGGGTCGAGCGTGATGTGCCGGTCGTCGGGGCCGGAGTGCGCGAAGTCGTCGACGCGGGTCCATTCCGTGCCCTGCGGGCCCCCCGCCGGATCCGCGACCTCGACGACGAATTCGCCGGGGACGACCGGTGGGCGGCTCACCGTGAAGGCCTGCCCGGGTACGCCCTCGGCCGGGCCGAGCACCTCCTCGGTGACGGTCTCGGCGTGGATGGCCCCGACGGTCGCGCCGATCGTGAACGCCGTGATCCGGCGCACCACCGGGGACGCCATGTAGGTGGGCTGCCCGGGGGCGGCCTCCACCAGCCGGCAGCGCAGCCAGCCACCGGTCCGGCGCACGACGACGGCCGGAGTGTGGCCCTCCGGAAGGTGCAGGATCAGCTCCCCGGACCGGTTGAAGCCGCCGGTTTCGTCCTTCTCGACCTCGCAGACCGTCCAGGCGTTGCCGTCCCAGGCCTCCCAGAGCAGCGGCGGTCGCAGCGGGTCCACGCCGACGCCCTCGACCGCGCAGTCCAGCCGCAGCACGACGACGCCCGACGGAACGGCGGCCGACAGGCCCAGATAGAGGGCGTCGCCGGGCGTGGGCGTCGTGCCGAAGCAGGGGACGGCCCGGCCGAGCGTGAGTTCCTCCGTACGGTCGGCGGCATCGCCGGACGTCGGCCAGATGGCGAGGTGGGCGAACTCGCACGGAACGACGGACAGTTCACGGACGGTGGTGAACACGACCGCTTCCTCGGTCTCCGTACGGACGGTGGCCACCTCCGTACCGGCCCGCACCCGCACCGGTTCGGGCTGCGGCGCGGAGAGCCGGAACGTCACATCGGTGTGGGCGGCCGTGGGCGGGTGCAGCCGGACCCCGATCAGGTCGAGGAAGGTCAGATAGCTCTTCTCCGGCACGCGGTTCACCCGGTAGACGAGCTGGTCGACCATGGTCGCGAAGGCCTCGATGAGGGTCACGCCGGGGTCGGACACGTTGTGGTCGGTCCACTCGGGGCAGCGCTGCTGGACGAGCCGTTTCGCCTCGTCGACCAGGCCCTGGAAGTGGCGGTCGTCCAGATGCGGACTGGGCAGCGTCACGCGCCGTCCCCCTCCTCGTGCTGCGGGATCACATAGAACGGGAAGACCAGGTTCCGGGGGTCGTTGGCGCCCCGCACGGTGTAGCCGATGTCGATGTACAGAACCCCGTTGTCGACCTCGTCGAAGCGGACGACGACCTCTGTGACCTCGATCCTGGGCTCCCACCGGTCCAGCGCCAGCCGTACCTCGTACGCGAGCTGACCGGCCGTGCCCGCGTCCGCCGGGGCGAACACGTAGTCGTTGATGGCGCAGCCGAACTCCGGCCGCATGGGCCGCTCGCCCGGTGAGGTCGCGAGGATCAGCCGGATCGACTCCTCCAGCTCGTGCTCGCCGCGCACCAGGGCGATGGAGCCGGTGGCGTCCGTACGCGGCGGGAAGGCCCAGCCCGCGCCGATGAACTGCTGGCCCATGACGCTCAGCCTCCGATCAGCACCGTCGGGCAACCGGACACGACGGGTGAGCCGCAGGCGGCCAGGTCCCCGACGCGGGCGGCGGGCTGCCCGCCGATCAGCACCGAGGTGCTGCCGGGCGGTGCGAGGGCGGACGGCGGGTGCACCGCGGGCGGCGGCGACGCGCACACGTGCGGGGTGCCGACCGTGGCGGCGGGGAGGCCGCCGATGAGCACGGACGGGACACCGGGCGACTCGACCTTGCCCGGGTGTCCGGTGGGGTCCCCGACCCGTGCGGCCGGCGCCGCGGCTGCTGACATGGAAGTCCGGTCCTCTCATTGGTCGCGTGCAGCGGGCTCGATCCTTGCGCGCCGTCAATTGATCTTCACGAGGGGCGCGTTGATGGCCAGGGAGCTGCCGCCCTTGATATCGGTCCGCTGTGTTCCGTTGACGGCGACCTGGGCTCCCTGGACGTCCACCGTGCCGCCGGTGGAGAGCTTGACCTCGCCGTTCCCGCCGTCGACCCGCACTCCGCTGCGGGACGTCAACGTGACGCTGTCGCCGCTCAGTTCGAGCGTTCCCTGCCCGCCGTCGAGTGCGACTCCGCGGGCCGCCTTGATGGACACCTGCTGTTTGGCCTCGATGTTCACGCTGCCGTCGCTGTTGATCACGATCACGGTGCCTCTGCTGTCGAGGTCGATCTTCAGTTTTCCGTCGCCGGTGAGCAGGCGTACGCCCTGCGGTCCGTTGGCGTCGTCGAGGAGTTCCAGCTGGTTTCCGCTCTTGGAGGCGAGGGAGCGGCGGTTGACGGCACCGCTGGTCGGGTCCACCAGCGGGGTTCCCGGGGCGGATTCGGAGGTGGCGGCCGATGTGGCCGGGTCGCCGGCCACGGCGCCGGCCACCGCGGCGGCCACTCCGCCGCCGCTCCCGTTCCCGCCGCCACCGCCGCTGCCCTGTGACGGCCGGTCCTTCCCGTTGTACAGACCGGCGAGGACGTACGGACGGTCCAGATGCCCGTGCTCGAACCCCACCAGGACCTCGTCCCCGACCTCGGGGATGAACGCCTCGCCGCCGCTCGTCCCGCCCGACTGGGCCGTACGCGCCCAGTCGCTCGCGTACTCGTCCGACAGCCACGGAAACCGCACCTTGACCCGGCCCGAGCCCTCCGGGTCGTGGGTGTCCGTGACCGTCCCGCTGACCAGCCCCGCACACCGCGACCCGCCACGGGACCCTGCGCCGGACCCGCCGGAACCCGGCCCTCCGCCGGTCAGCCCGAACAACGAGCGCTCCTGCTGCCCGGAGACCGTGAGCCAGGTCTCGTACCCGCGCACCGGGTCGAAGACGTGCCGCGACGACGTAACCGTGTACCGCCCCTCGAAGGGCGCCCCCACCGCGTTGAGCGCCACCGTGCTGCCCGCCCGCACCTCCGGATTGCCCCGGATCACCGCCTCCAGCTCGGCGAACGATCCGGCGATCCGCTCCGCCAGGGCCTTCGCCGCCTGGTCCACCTGCGCCTGCGCCCCGTACGCCGCGTCCGTGACCACGAAACGCGCCTCGCCGAACGGCGCGGACACCTCGGCCGCGCTCACTCCCAGATCCAGCGTCGCCGACTTCCCCGCGGGCGCCCGCCCGACGAGCGGCTGCTTGGTCTTGACGTCCCAGCCCCGCACCTCGACCTCGGAGACCTGTTCCGCGGACGACACCCCGGCCCGGCAGCGCAGCAGGTTGCTGCCCATCTCCAGGACCAGCGGATTCCGGTCGGCCCGCGCCGAGCCGTCCGGTGCGCCGCTCGCCTCCGCGGGGCGGGTGATGTGCAGTTGCCCGTCGAGTACGTACGCCTGGGCGCCCGCCTCCTCCGCGAGATCGCGCACGAACTCCCAGTCCGTGACGTTGGGCTGGGCGATGTGTTCGAGTACGGGGCCCGCCACGTCGACCGTTCCCGGCTTCAGTCCGGCGCGCTGGGCCACCTGGGAGCAGATGTCGGTGAGCGTCATGTTCTGGTAGCTCGCCACCCGGCGTCCCCGGAACAGCCGGTGCGACTCGTCGAGCCCGCGTACGACGGTGAAGGTACCGGTATCGTCGAGCTCCACCTCCAGGGCGGTGACCACCCCTTTCAGCAGCGGCTTCGGTGCCGTGTCGCCGCCCGCGCGGGCCAGCAGCCGGGCCTCGCTGCCGATCTTCAGCCCGGTCTGTTCCAGCAGCACCCGATCCGGGTCGCGAAAGCGCAGGAGAAACAGGTCGGGGAGTGTCCGGCTGTCGTCGACATACCCCTCGACCAGCGTGTTCACGAACTTGGGCGGCAGTGGGCGGCCGCCGAACTCCACCACCAGCGCCGTCGCGACGCCCGGCTGCGCCATCAGGACCGCCCCCTGTCCCGGGTCTCTTCGAGCCGGGACAGCTCGTCGAGCGCGGGGAGCAGCAGCTGCTGTCCGGGGGCCAGTCGCATCGGGTCGTCGATCCCGTTCGCCTCCGCGATCACCCGCCAGGCGGCCGGGTCGCCGTACTCGCGCTGGGCGAGCGAGGGCAGCGAGTCCCCGGCGCCCAGCCGGTGCACCCGGCGGGCCGCGAGGGCGCCCGACGTCGGGTTCTGTCCGGGGGTGTCGCCGCTGATCTCCTCCATCGTCACCTGGCAGACGGCCCGGATCGGCACACCCGACGTGGTGAACAGGGTGTATTTCGCCTGCACTTGGCTGACGTAGCCGGGGAACCCGGTCAGCCCGCCCCAGTGGAAGACGACCCACGGCGGCGACGAACGCTGTTGCTGACGGGTCTCGTTCGTCGGCACACAGCACGCGAAGAGCTGCTCCACCGAGGTCACCACGCGGGTGTCCTGGGTGTCGCTGGCGTCGAAGAACATCTCCACGGTGAGCTTGCTGGGCTGCGAGCCCTGGTACTCCGGCGGACCCGAACTCTTGGCGCCCTTGGCCGGACTACGCTTCCAGGAGGCGGCCTTGGTGAGGCTCAGCTCCTTGGGGTTGAACTGGAAGTCGATCCGCCCGCACGGGCCGCCGGGCGTGAGGCCACCGCCGGTCGGCGGCGTCCGCAACTCCAGGTAGGCGTGCTCCAGCTTGGGCCGGGCCGAACCTCCCTTGCCCGCCTTCGCCCCCGCCGACGCCCCGGACGTGCCGGCGGCGCTGAACGCGATGGGACCCGCACCACTCACGACGGTCAGCCCTCCATCACGTAGCCGTGATGGGCGATCTCGATCGTCTCCATCGCGACCTTGGGCGATTCGGGGGTGAAGGAGGGGCCGGTCCAGCGGACGGGCACGACCTCCAGCAGCCCCCACTGGGCCACCTTCTGCCCGTCCCCGGTCCGCGCCTCGATGTGCGCCGTCTTGCGGCTGAACCCGGTCGTCATGGTGGCGAACCAGCGGGCCACCTTCTCGGTCTCCTTCGTCAGCGGCCTGGACAGCTTCACGTTGGAGTACTTCAGGCGGGTCGGCAGCTGCCACAGATGCCCGTTGTTGCCGCCCTCCTCACGTGTTTCGAGCACCACTTCACAGCCCAGCCCGTCACATGTGTTGAACGACCCGAGCTCGATGTCGTCGATCGTGACGACGAAGCAGACGCTGACGGCGGGATCGTTGTCCTGGGCGGTGGCCATGGCGCGTACCTCTCGATTCAGTGCCTGGTGTGGACCTCAGTGCCTGGTGTGGACCTCAGTGCCTGGTGTTGATGAGAAATCCCGCTCGTTCGCGTTCCAGCCGGAGATCCGCCTTGAAGAGCCTGCTGAGCGGCGGATACAGGGCGCGTACCAGCTCGTCGGTGACGACGGGCGCTCCACCGGGGGCGGCACCGTGGGCGGGAGGGCCGGGCGCGCCGTGGCCCTCGGCCGCGGGTCCGGGTTCCGGTTGGGGCTCCGGGTCGGGTTCGGGCGCGGCCTCCTGGGGCGGATCCGGTGGCGGCGGCTCCTCGGTCTCCGTCTCGCGCTGGACGACGGGTGGCGCGTACGGCGGGGGCGGCGACCCGAAGACGACACTGCCGTCGGCCATCCGCTGCGCCACCCCGGCGGCCACGGCGACCGAACCGGCCGAGGTGAAGGGGGGCGCGGAGGGCGCCGAGAGAGTGTGGGCGGCGGACGGTGCGGTGCGGCTACCGGAACCCGGCAATGAGCGAGGCACCGGCGGCCCCCCGGTTGCCTGACGCTGAAGGGCGGGAAGCGGCGGGGAGGACGCACCCGCCGCCTGCCCCGGAGCCGTGACGGTACGTTGCAGCGCCGCCGGTACGGACGGGGTCGCCGCCGCCATCGACGGCGCACCCGCCCCGCCGGACGTCCAGCGCACCGGAACGGCATCGGCCGGGGACACCGGCCCGGAACCCGGCCGGGGCCCCGGCACCGGCCCCCCGCCGGCCGGTGGAGACGGTGTCACCTCGTCCACTGCGGAACGCTGTACGACCCCCGACCCACCACTGCGCCCGTTCTGGAGCGTCACGGGCCGGTCGGCGAGCAGCGGCGCAACCGGAGCGGTGGTCGGGGGCGGCGCCAGGGGAGCCTGCGGCGGCACGGCGGGAGTCCGCTGCACTGCCGGCTTGGGAGTCGGCGATGTGGAGTCCGACGCGGCGGGGAGCAAGGGGGAGTCGCCGAGCAGCGGCGCGGTGGGCCCACCGGAGTCGGGTTCCGGCTCCGGGGCTACGGGCACCTGGGCGGCCTCGGAAACCTCACCTGTCTCACCGGCCCCATCGTCCGCCACGGACCGGGCAACCGGAATCACCCCGGACTCCGCACCCGGAGCGTCAACGGTGGCCTGTCGCTGTGCCGTTGGCGGCAGTGCGGACATGGGCGCGCCAAGACCGGGCGTGCGCCGGGCCGAGCCGGAGGCGGGCGGCGACATCACCGATCGCTGAACGGGCGGTGACGGCAACGGGGCCGGAGTAGCAGGCTCGGGCGCAACCGATTCGGATGCCGCCACAAGAGGCTGCTCGCCCACCAGTTGGCGCACCGGCAACTCCGCCACGGCCGACTCCCCGGCCGACGTCATCGCGGGCGCATCACCCGGAACAACGCGCTGCATGGACACGGACAGAGGGACGGACAAGGGAACGGCCCTGGCCCCGACCGGCAGCTCCACCGAACGCTCCACGGACCGCTGCATCGGCGACGGACGGTCCACCGTGACCGGGGCGGCCGGGGCGGTGATCCCGTGCACCAGCCCGGTGGGCGCGTCCGGGCTGACCAGATGCCCGAGGGGTGTCCCGAGCGAGGCGTCCTGCCGGGTGGAGAGCGATCCCTGGAATCCAGAGGGGTCGATGACCAGATCCTGAGTGCCCAGGGTCCGCTGGATGGGCGGCAATTCAGCCAGATCGGCCCGTTCGCGCGGCATGGCCGGCGGAGCGGCGGCGCTGCCCGCCTCCGTACCCGCACGCGTACCTGTACTCGTCTCCGTGCGCCCGCCACCGCGCAGCCAGGACATCAGGCCCATGGATTTTCCCGCCCTCCCTGCGCTGTTCGCTACTGCCCGTTGAGGCGAGCGATCTGTGCGACGAACCTCAGTCGTTCCGGGTGCTCCAGGTCCAGCAGCTCATCGAGCGGCCAGTGGAAGTGATAGGCGAGGTACGCGACCTCCTCGTAGAGCAGGTCGGCCGCGTACGTCACGATTCCCCCAGGCGGCCACCGGCGAGATTCACCGCGAACTCCTCCTGGCAGGACGGACAGGTGACGGCGGCGCGGGTGTGTCCCTCGGCGTTGATCCGCCGGTAGAAGTCCTGGAGGAAGGCCAGGTCGGAGGCGAAGAGGTCCTCGATGATGCCGGGGTGGATGTCGTCGATCGTGCCGATCCGGGTGACGACCCGGGCGATGAGCACGACCGAGAGGTACGCGGAGTTCTCCCGCACCCGGTCGTCCCGTAGCGGCACGAGTTCGTCGCGTGCGGTCGCGAGGCGCATGACGCCCGTATGGTGCACGACGCCCGCATCGTCGACGTAACCGCGCGGCAGCTCGAAGGTGAACTCGGTACGGAGCGAATCCCGTTGACCGGACCGCCCGCTCCCGCCGACCGGGAGGTGCGCGTCCGGCCGTTCAAGGGCCTCCGCCGGAGCCGTACGTCGCATCAGTCGAGTTCCATGCTCTCGTAGGTGATCGCGAGCTTCTCCGTCAGGACCGAGGTGTCACCGGCCTTGAGGGTGCCGATCTCCAAGGACTTCGGCCAGGCGTTGATGAGCTTGTAGCGCTTGATGGCGATGCCCTCGTGGTCGTACACGATCACCGCACCGTTGCGGCGGGCCGCCGTCATCCGGCCGAACCGCGAGTCCTTGATCCACCGTTCGAAGCTGTTGTCCTCGGTGAGACCCCGGGTCACGGTCACCTCACCGGCCTTCGGCCGGCCCGGGAGCTTCTTGATGGCGTAGCGGCCGTCGGCCGTGTTCTGCTTCAGCTCGATGACGTCCTGTTCCATCTTCAGACCGCTGACCTCGGTGATCTGCTTGATGACGACGCTGTCGAATTCGAGGCCGAAGGAGGCCCCGACGGTGCTGTCGAGATCGGGAAGTGGCACAACAGACTCCTTTACGGCTCAGCGGACCACGGTTCGTCCGCACGGCTCGGCCCGGCTTCCGGCGGTCATTCGTCGACGCCTCCGGTACCCCCGGTCAGCTGGGAAAGACGGAAGACGACGAACTCGGCCGGCCTGACCGGTGCCACCCCGATCTCGCAGATGACCTGACCCGCGTCGATGCTTTCCGGCGGGTTGGTCTCACGGTCGCACTTGACGTAGAACGCCTCTTCCGGCGTGAGTCCGAACAGCGCTCCCTTGCGCCACTCGTTGACCAGGAACGCCGAGACCGTGCGCCGGATACGGGCCCACAGGGCGTCGTCGTTCGGCTCGAAGACGACCCACTGCGTCCCGGCGAGGATCGACTCCTCCAGGTAGTTGAACAGGCGCCGGACGTTCAGGTAGCGCCAGGCCGGGTCCGAGGCCAGCGTGCGCGCCCCCCAGACCCGGATGCCTCGTCCGGGGAAGGACCGGATGCAGTTCAGCCCGATCGGGTTGAGCAGGTCGTGTTCGCCCTTGGTCAGCTGGGTCTGGAGGGCGACCGCCCCTCGTACGACCTCGTTGGCGGGGGCCTTGTGCACGCCGCGCGACTCGTCGTTGCGGGCCCAGACCCCGGCGATGTGACCGCTCGGCGGGACGAGCTGCGCGCGCCCCGAGGAGGGGTCGGCGACCCTGATCCAGGGGTAGTAGAGCGTGGCGTACTTGGAGTCGAAGTTGGCGCGGTCGGTGCGCCAGGCGCGGATCTGCTGCGGACTCAGTCCGGGCGGCGGGTCGAGAATGGCGACGCGGTCACCCATCAGCTCGCAGTGGCTGATCAGCCCCTGCTGCACGGCGATGACCGACTCCAGGTCCAGCAGCCCGCGTTCGTACGCGCTCATCAGGTCCGGCACGGCGATCGTGGTGACCTCTTCGACGGCTTCGAGCCCGCCGAGCCCGGTCCGGCGGTCGGGGTCGCCGACGTACACCTCGGGTGTCAGCGCCCCGGCTCCGGGGGACGCGGGCGCCGCGGGGGCCAGGGTGACGGTCTGCGGCTCCGGCCTGGCGGGCGCGGCGCCACGCCCGGACTCCCGTATCTCGATGAGCTCCGACTTGGCGTTGACCCGGGTGGCGACGTTCTCCTTGCTGCGCTTGGTCGTGACGCCCGGGTACGTCTCCGCGACCTGCCCGTCCCGCTTCACGATCAGCTGGAAGACGTCGGAGGGCGGATCGTCCCCCTCCACCTCGGCCACTTCGACGGTGATCTCACCGGCCACACCGGGGCGGGGCTTCACCGCGTACGGCCCGAGCTGCGTCTCCGATCCGGCGGGCAGCTGCCCGGCGGCCCCGTTGCTCCCGTCCTCCGCCGGGGGCTCCGTACCGTCACCGATGCGCACCACGTAACAGACGCCGCCGCCGTTGGCGAAGAACCCGTAGACGGCGGATGCCAGATACGTGCCGTCGACGAAGTCACCGAACGTGCCGGCGAACTGGCTCCAGTTCGTGATCAGCGTCGGCTCGTCGAACGGGCCCTTCTGCGCGAAGCCGACGAAGGCGGCGACCGAGGTGCCCACCCCTTCGATCGGCCGGGATCCGGACTCGATCTCTTCGACGTAGACGCCCGGGGACAGGTACGACGGCATGTAAGTCTCTCCTTGGCCGGGGAACGCCCGCAATTCTCGCGACAGCCGCGATCACCGGGAACGGACACAAGGCCGCCCGCCCGTGCACCGGCCGCTGCCCGATCAGGCAACGTTTCCGCGCTGTACGGCCCAGCGGGCGCTGCCCCTGGCCTCGTCCCGGCGTGCTGCGTACGCGATCCACCGCCCCCGCACCCTGGGACGGTGGCAGGGCCGGAGTGCGTCGAGTGCCGAATGTCCGGGGAAGTGGTGGGCCGGGAGGGCGGATGAAGGCGGTTCCGGAGAAGGACCCCGCCTCCGCGTCCGGGCGTGGGGGCACCCCCCGTCAGGAGAACGTGACACTCACGCCCGAAGTGTCACGTTCGCAAGCACCCCCACCCCACCGCCCGCCCGGCGACCGCCCCGTCCCGGACCCCCGCGGCCTGCAACGCCTGCAACGCGCGGCGGGCAACGCCGCCGTCTCCCGCCTGGTCGCCCAGCGCTACACCGCCCCGGTAAAGCCGTCCCCGGCCCAGGCTGCCGGTTTCCGCAAGGTCAAGTCCGACGTGGCGGCCAAGAAGATCCGCCTGGCCGCACACGCCCCTGCCGCCACCGAGTCCAAGTCGGCACAGGACGCGGCCGTCGCACCCCCCGACGACAAGGAGGCCCAGGGCAAGGCGGCCAACGCCGAGAAGATGAACGCCGCCAAACCCGGCGAGTTCAACAAGCAGGCGTTCATCGACGCGGTGAACAAGGCGATCGACGCGCAGGCCCCGAAGAACCTCGACCAGGCCGACAAGTTCTCCAAGTCCGGCAAGGCCGATCAGATCAAGGGCGAGGTCAACGGAAAGGTCAAGGACGGCAAGGAGACGTCCGCCAAGGACATCGACACGGCGACCAAGGCCCCGCCGGACACATCGGCGGCCAAGGACAAGCCCGTCACTCCCATGACCCCCGACCAGCCACCGCCCAACCCGGGCGCCCCGTCCGCAGCGGACGCGATCCCCGAGAAGCAACCGGCCGCGGTCACGGACTTCTCCCAGGGCCCGGCCGCCAACGACAAGGCCATGGCGGACGCGGAAGTCACCGAGGACCAGCTCGCCAAGGGCAACGAGCCGGAGTTCAACGAGGCCCTCTCCGCGAAGAAGACCGCGGAAACGGACTCCGCGAAGGCCCCCGCCAAGGGCAAAGCAGCCGAAGCCCACCAGCTCTCGACCGCGAAGGCCGGGGCGGCGGCCTCCGGGGCCCAGGCCATGAACGCCTTGACGGCGACCCGTACCTCGGCCGGGAAACACGTCGACGGCGGGAAGAGCGAAACGAAGTCGAAGGACGAGAAGAAACGCGCCGAGGTAACGGCCAAGCTCCAGAAGGTCTACGACGGCACGAAGAAGGACGTCGAGGCCACCCTTTCCGGCCTGGACAAGCAGGTCGACACCGCGTTCACACAAGGGGAGAAAGCGGCCCGGGACGCGTTCACCGCCGACCACAAACGCCGCATGAAGAAGTACAAGGACAAACGCTACTCAGGCATGTTCGGCCCGGCGAAGTGGGCCAAGGACAAGCTGATGGGCATGCCGAAGGAGGCCAACGACCTCTTCCAGGAAGCCCGCAAGCTCTACGTGGCGAAGATGCAGACCGTCATCTCCTCCGTCGCCGACATCATCGGCGCCGAACTCGGCAAGGCGAAGGCCC
>NZ_JBHVFF010000113.1:0-24494 GCF_042801895.1 Streptomyces sp. NPDC057543
GACTTCGGCCGCGGCCTGCTCGGGCGCGACGGCGGCCTTGCTTCTGCCGTCGACGTCCGAGGCGGCCCGGGCGGCCGGGATGACGCTCGCGATGACCGCGGCGACCAGCGCGATGCCGCAGCCGATCGTCAGGCCCGTGCGGAAGCCGCTCTCGGAGGTGAAGCTGTATCCCCCCATGGTGACCGTCATCTGGGAGAGGACCACGCCCATCACGGCGGCGCCGACCGAGGTCCCCAGTGAACGCATGAGGGTGTTGAATCCGTTGGCGGCGGCGGTCTCGGAGAGCGGTACGGAGCTCATGATCAGCGCGGGCATCGACCCGTAGGCGAGGCCCACGCCGCTGTTGATGACCATGAGGGCCAGCATGAGTCCCCACGCGGAGCCCATGAGGACGAGCGACAGGCCGTACCCGGCGGCCAGCACCAGGACGCCACAGATCAGGGTGAACTTCGGGCCGCGGGCGTCGGTGAGCTTCCCGCCGAGCGGGGAGACGATCATCATCATGATGCCGCCCGGCGCCATCCACAGGCCGGCGGCAAGCATCGACTGGCCCAGGCCGTAGCCGGTCGCCTCCGGGAACTGGAGCAACTGCGGCACGACCAGCATGCTCGCGTACATGCCGAAGCCGACGAAGATCGAGGCGACGTTGGTGAGCAGCACCCGGGGGCGGGCCGTGGTGCGCAGGTCGATCAGTGGCTCCCGCGTGCGCAGTTCCCAGGCGCCCCAGGCCAGCAGGATCACGACGGCGGCGGCGAACAGTCCGAGGGTCGTCGCCGAGGTCCAGCCCCAGTTGGCGCCCTTCGACACGGCGAGCAGCAGGCAGACCAGTCCGGCGCCGAGCCCTACCGCGCCGAGGGCGTCGAAGCGCTGCCCCTTGGCGCCGGCCGGGACGTCGGGGATGACGAACCAGATCGCGACGGCGATCGCCACGGCCAGGACGGTGGAGCCCCAGAACAGCACTCGCCAGTTGGCGTACTGCGCGACTGCTGCGGCGATCGGCAGGCCGAGCCCGCCGCCGATGCCCATGGAGGCGCTCACCAGCGCGATGGAGGAGCTGAGCTTCTCCGCCGGGACCACGTCGCGCAGCAGGGCGATGCCCAGCGGCACCATGCCCATGCCCATGCCCTGCAGTCCACGCCCGATGATCATGGGGACGACGGAGGAGGCGAGGGCGCAGACCAGTGAGCCGGCCACGAGCGGCACGGAGCACGCCAGGAGCATGCGGCGCTTGCCGATCAGGTCGCCGAGGCGGCCGGAGATCGGTACGCAGATCGCCCCCGCCAGCAGGGTGACGGTGATCACCCATGCCGCGTTCGACGGCGAGGTGTGCAGGATCTGGGGCAGTTCCGCGATGAGCGGCGTGACCAATGTCTGCATGATCGCGGCAGTGATGCCGGCGAGGGCCAGCGTGGCGACCACACCGCCGGTGCGGGCCGTGGGCTGGGGGGCGTCCATTCGGGACTCCATAAGTGAGGGGCTGCCGGGCATCAGTCGCTCGCCCGGAGCCAAAAGTAAACATCTGCTTACATAGACGCTAGGGCAGGCGGGGGAGTGAGGTCAACATCTGTTTACACCGTGGCGCGGGCGGTACCGTTCGAGCAGAGAGAGGACAGCCATGAAAGCCAGCAGTTCCCAGGCAGCTCCCGCGCCCCTGGCGCCGACGGACAACAGCCCGCCGCCCTCCCGGCGAGGTGCCGGCGCCAGGACCCGTGGGCTCCTGCTCGACTCGGCCCGCCGACGCTTCGCGTACGACGGATACGCGGCCACGACCGTGCGCGACATCGCCGACGACGCCGGTGTCAACGTCGCGCTCATCAACCGTTACTTCCAGTCCAAGGAAGGCCTCTTCGAAGCCTGTCTGAAGGCAGTCATCGACGAACTCGTCCACGCGGCGGGCACGGTGGCCGACCTGGAACAGATTCCGGAGATCATCGTCAGTCACACCGCGGGCGTGCTCGCCACGGACGGCCCCAGAGACGCCCTTCTGCTGCTGCTGCGTTCCTCCGGCGACGAGCGCACCGAGCAGATGCGCACCGGCCTGCTGCGCACGTTCAGCGAGCGGCTCGCCTCGGTGGCCGGCTGGCGCCCCGAAGAGCCCGACGGTGACGGGCTCCTCCTGCGGGCCCAACTCGTTCTGTCCGTGGCCTTCGGCATCACGGTGCTGCGCGCCTCTCCCGGTCTGGAGCCGCTCGCGTCGGCCACATCGCAGGACCTCACGGGGCCACTGCGCGATTTGGTCGACGCGCTGCTCACCCGTCACTGAGGAGCGGCGCCGCGTCCGGGCCAAGGGCCGGGCCGCCGCTCCCTCACGCCCTCGTCGAACGCCACGCCCGGGGCGTCCGTGGGGTTGCCTCACTGCCCGGCGCGGGCGGCGCGGGCGATGGTGGCGTCGATCAGCGCGAGCGCATCCGCGGCGGTGCGGCCGGGGCAGCGGTTCCACGGTCCGATCAGACCGGTCCAGCCCCGGGACCGGAGTTCGGCGACGAGCCAGGCGCCCGCCCGGTCCACGGTGTCGAGGGAGCCGTAGCCCAGGCGGTGGGCGGTGAGCAGAGCGCCGCAGACGCACCGGGCGCCGCGGGCGTTGCGGAGCCGGTACGGGGTGTTCTGCCAGCCCCACTCGGTCAGGATCTGCCGTGCGTGGGCGAGATGGGTGGAGGGCCGCACTTCGGGCTGACCGATGCGCCGCCAGGAGTGGAGCCGGTCGGGGAGGATCGCGCCGAGCCGCCCGGGGAGGGGCCGCTCGCGTGGCGCGGTCGCCGGCAGGGCGCGCACGGACTCGGCGATGAGCTGATCGACCGGTACGGACAGCAGGTCTCGCCAGTCGGCCGGCTGACGGCCCGTCGGCCCATCAACGATGCCGGGAGAGGGGGGTACGGGTTCGGCGGCGGTGAGGTCCCAGCCGGTGACGATCTGCTGCCAGGCCTCGGTGTCGTGGAGGCGAGCGGCCTGGGCATCGAGTTGGTCGGGGGTCAAGGTGGGCGTCGGCATGAGTGCGAAGTCTCCGTCACGTCGGTCCTCGGCGTTGAGCCGAATGTCCGTCGAGTACGGAGATTGCTCCACCGGAGCGTGGCGTTCGGGTGTGTCGGGGCGGATTCGGGGCACCGGCGAGCGGGTGGGCGGGGCCCGGCCCCCGGCACCCCGGAGCAGCCCGGTGGTACCGAGTTGAGGGAGGGCCAGGCCCGCACCACGACGGTGTGCCCACCCGCAACCCGGGTGGATGCTCCCGTGCGACGCGTGCAGTCCGGGCAAGGCCGATAGCGGGATCGGGCCTTCCGCAGCGCCGGAGCAGGCCCTTCTCAGCCGGATGCTCCGCCGCCGACCACGTCCGTCCGCCCCCCCCGTCCGCCCGCCGTCACCCCCGTCCGTCAGGCCTCGACCGGAAGCCCTGCCGTACGCCACGCCTGGAACCCGCCGATCACATCGGTCGCCCGATGCAGCCCCAGCTGACGCAGGGACGCGACGGCGAGGCTCGACGCGTAGCCCTCGTTGCAGACCACCACGACCTGGAGGTCGTGGCTTGCCGCCTCCGGGGCCCGGTGGCTGCCCAGCGGGTCGAGGCGCCACTCCAGCTCATTGCGTTCGACGACCAGCGCGCCCGGAATCAGTCCGTCCCGTTCCCGCAGCTCCGCATAGCGGATGTCCACGAGAAGCGCCCCGTCCGCGGTAGCGGCGAGCGCTTCCCGCGGGCCGACGCGGACGAACCCGGCCCGAACCCGTTCCAGCAGTTCGTCGATTCCGACCGGTGCCGTACCGCGCCGAGGCCTGTCGCTCACTGCCAGTCCTCCGGCCGTTCGACCTGTTCGAGACGGAGCACCGCACCGGTGCGGCTGTAGCGCCGGATCTGCGGCAGCGGCGGGTAGTACGCATGGACGGAGACAGCGTGTTCCGTACCCGATTCGTTCAGCACCTCGTGGACGTGGTGTCGGCCGAACAACCTGCCCTGGCCGGTGGCCAACTGCCGGGAACGGTCGATGCCTTCGGTGAGTTCGAGCGTCTTCCAACCGTCGGTGGGCAGCCGGGCGGCGAGCGACAGCTCCCTGAGGGTGCCGGCGGCGGTGGTGAAGGCGCCGATCGAGTCGGCGTGGTCGTGCCAGCCGGTTCCGGTGCCCGGCGGCCAGCCGATCAGCCAGGCCTCGCTGCCGCCCGGCCCTTCGAGCTGGACCCAGGTGCGGCCTTCGGGATCGAGCGGGAGCGAGGCGATGATCTCGGCGTCGGCGGCGACACGGCGGACGAAATCGAGCAGCTCCGCGGCCGTCGGACCGGAAGCACCGTCGGCGGTGGCGGAGGAGATGTGTACAGAGGGTGATGAAGGAGCAGACACAGAGACCGTCCTGAGGGTTCGCGCGGACGCACAACCGTGCGGCAGAGCGCACGGTGTGGCAGGAAGAGGCGATTCAGCAGGACGGGCGACACACGCAGCCCGCATAGCGGACGAGGTCCATATGGACCCTCCGCCACAGGCGCACATCGGTGTCGATCACGTTTCGGAGTACACCATGCACCTCCGCATCGGTCAATTGATGCCCGCAGTCTGGTCGGAGCGTACGGAGGCGCGCGCCGCCCCGCCCCGTACCGCATCCGCCGCCGCGAACAGCTCCCGGGGCCGTACCCCGCCGAAGGACGCCACGAGATGGCCGTCCGGCCTGATCAGCAACACGGTGTGGGCCGACGCCCCCGGATAGCTCTCGGTCACCAGCAGTTCGCCCTTCACCGGCAACGCGTCGACAGCCGCGACCAGCCGCGGCATGACGCCGGCGCTCATCCAGTGACGCCGGTCCCACACCCCCGTACCGGGCGCCACCAGGACCACCAGCAGATGCCCCTGACCCAGCCGCTCGCGCAGCCGCACGGTCGTGCCGTCCGGAGCCGTCACCCGCACATCGGTGACCGGCGCGCCGGGGGGCGTACTCACAGAGGTGTGCGCCTCGGCGCGTGAGGGCGCAAGGGGCGAGTGCGAGTACGAGGGGGGCGCACCGAGGGGGCCACAGCCCAGATGTCCGTCGGTGAGCAGCGAGTCGTGCCCCCGTGCGCTCCCCGGGACCAGGGTCCGCAGGCCTCCGCCGCCACGCAGTATCGGCAGCGACTGGTCCGCGGCGCGCAGCCGTGCGGCGACCGCGGCCCGGCGCTCGGCCTGGTAGCTGTCGAGCAGCACGTCGGAGGCGCCGTGGTGCCAGGCCTGGGCGAGCTTCCAGGCCAGGTTCTCGGCGTCCCGCAGCCCCTCGTCGAGTCCCTGGGTGCCGAGCGCGCCCAGCAGATGGGCGGCGTCCCCGGCCAGGAAGGCCCGGTCGACCCGCCAGCGCAGGGCGAGCCGGTGGTGCAGGGTGTACACACCCGTGTCCAGCAGTTCGTACGGCGGTGTCTCGCCGCACCAGCCCGCCAGGGTGTCCCGGATCCGGGCGATCAGGGCGTCCGGTGTGACGAGCTCGCCGCGCGGCGGCAGCAGCCAGTCAAGCCGCCAGGCGCCGTCCGGCAGCGGTCGTGCGGTCACCTCGGCGCCGCCGGTCCGCCATGGCGGCAGCCGGTGCAGCACGGCCTGCCCCGGCCAGGGGAGCTCGGTGCGCAGCGCCGCGACGGCATGCCGCTCCACCGCCGTACGCCCGGGGAAACGGATGTCGAGGAGCTTGCGTACGGTGGACCTGGCGCCGTCGCAGCCCACCAGGTAACTCCCGCGCCACCAGGTCGGGTTCGGCTCCCTGGTGTGCATCGTGACCCCGGCCTGATCCTGCTCCAGCGTGTCGATCCGGCTGTACGGGGCCACCCGCACCAGCTCCTGCGCGGACACCGCGTCCCGCAGCCCGCGGGTCAGGACGTGCTGCGGCAGGTGGATGGGGGCCGGCGACGGATCGCCCTCGGGGGAGTCCTCGCCGAGCGGTAGCTCACGCACCAGCTGCTTGCGCCGCATGGACCGCCACCCGGACCACCGCAACCCCTCGTGCCGGAGCGCCTTGCAGCCCAGCCGCTCCACCAGGGCCGCGGTGTCCTCGCGCAGCACCACCGTGCGGGCCGGACGCGTCTCGTCCCTGGCCGGGTCCTCGTCGAGAAGGACGGAGGGGACGCCCTGCGCCGCGAGAGCGAGCGACAGCGTCAGGCCGACGGGCCCGGCGCCGACGACGATCACCGGGTCCACGGGGCGGCTCCTCGAATCCGTGCGAACGACGCCGAGGGCGCGGACGAAAGGAGCCGATGGCTCGAAAGAGGGGTAGGCGGCGGAGTATGTGTGGCGGCGGCGGGAGCTGGGGGCGCGATCACAGAACGTATGCAACCTACTGCCGGTGCCTGCGTCAAGCGACACCGGAAGGCGGCGAGGGGCGGTGGCGGATGTGCCACCGCCCCTCGGGGACGCAGATCGACGAGCCGTCAGACGGCGCGTCCGTCATCGACGACGAGCGCCGGCTCACCGATGGTCTCCGGTGCGCCCCCGGGCCCGGCACCGACCACTGCACCCGTGCCCCTCTTCGTACGCCGGAGCCACCGCTCCAGCCAACTCGCGAACGATGTGAGTGCGAAGTTCACGGCGACGTAGATCACGGCGACGATCGTGAAGCACGCGATGGTGTTCGCGCCGTAGTTCGCGCTCATCGGACGGACCGAGGACAGCAGCTCGGGGAAGGTCATCATGGCGCCACCGAGTGCGGTGTCCTTCACGATGACGACCAGTTGGCTGACGATCGCCGGCAGCATGGCCGTCACCGCCTGTGGCAGCAGCACGAACACCATGGTCTGGCCCTTGCGCATCCCGATCGCCTTGGCCGCGTCGGTCTGGCCCTGCGGCAGGGAGTGGATGCCGGCCCGCACGATCTCGGCGAGTACCGAGGCGTTGTAGAGGACCAGGCCCGTCACCACGGCGTACAGCGGCCGCAAGTCGCTGCTGATGTTCGTGTATTCGGAGTACACCGCATTCGCGATGATCATCAGGATCAGTACCGGGATGGCGCGGAAGAACTCGACCACCGCACCGGCCGGCAGCCGTACCCAACGATGGTCGGAGAGCCGTCCGATGCCGAACAGCGCACCGAGCGGCAGCGCGATGAGCAGGGCGAAGAACGCGGCCTTGAGCGTGTTCTGGAGGCCCGGCCAGATGTATGTCTCCCAGGGCTGCGCGCTGGTGAAGAAGGGCTTCCACTTGATCCAGTCGAGCTGGTGCTTGGAAGCGAGGCCGTCGTAGACCCACCACACCACTGCCGCGGCGCACACCACGAACAGCACCGTGTACAGGATGTTGCGCTGCTTGGCGCGCGGTCCCTGGGCGTCGTAGAGGACGGAAGTCATCGCTTCACCGCCACCTTCTTGCTCACCCAGCCGAGGATCAGGCCGGTCGGGAGGGTCAGAACGATGAAGCCGAACGCGAAGACCGCGGAGATGAGCATCAACTGGGCCTTGGTCTCGATCATTTCCTTCATCAGGTACGAGGCTTCGGCGACCCCGATCGCGGAAGCGACCGTGGTGTTCTTCGTCAGCGCGATCAGCACGTTGGACAGCGGGTTGACGACCGCGCGGAACGCCTGCGGGAGGACGATCAGACGCAGCACCTGGGTAAAGCTCAGCCCGAGGGCACGCGCTGCCTCGGCCTGGCCCACGGGCACGGTGTTGATCCCGGAGCGCACGGCCTCGCACACGAAGGCGGCGGTGTAGGCGATCAGGGCGACTACCGCGAGCCGGAAGTTGATGGTTTTGAAATCGCTGGCACCGAGGTTGATGCTCAGGGTCTGGAAGAGACCCAGCGACGAGAAGACGATGATCACGGTCAGCGGAATGTTCCGGACCACATTCACGTACGCGGTAGCGAAGCCGCGCATCAGGGGGACCGGGCTGACCTTCATGCCGGCCAGCAGCGTTCCCCATATGAGGGAGCCGAGGGCCGAGTAGACGGTGAGCTGCACCGTCACCCAGAAGGCCCCCAACAGGTCATAACCTTCAAGAAAGTCGAACACGATCTCCCGCGCTTCCGCGTGTAGGAGGGCATGGCGCGCCGCCGTTCACCGACGGCGCGCCGGGTCAGCCCTGCTTCACTTGACGATGTTGCCGATCTTCGGGGCCTGCTCGTTCTTGTAGTTCGCCGGACCGAAGTTGTCCTTCACGGCCTTGTCCCAGGAACCGTCCGAGACCATCTTGGTGAGCGCGTCGTTGATCTTCTTCTTGAGGTCGGCGTCGCCCTTCTTCAGGCCGATGCCGTAGTTCTCGTTGCTCATCTTGAAGCCGGCCAGCTTGAACTTGCCCTGGAACTGCTGCTGCGACGCGAAGCCGGCGAGAATGGAGTCGTCAGTGGTCAGCGCGTCGACGACCTTGTTCTCCAGGCCGGTCAGGCACTCCGAATAGCCGCCGAGCTCCTGAAGATCGGCCTTCGGAGCCAGCTTGTCATGGACGTTCTGCGCCGAAGTCGAGCCAGCAACCGAACACAGCTTCTTGTTGTTCAGGTCCGCCGGCGACTTGAACGAGTTGTCGTCGGCGCGGACGAGGATGTCCTGGTGCGCCAGCAGGTACGGGCCCGCGAAGTCGACCTTCTGCAGCCGCTCGTCGTTGATCGAGTAGGAGGCGGCGATGAACTTCACGTCACCGCGCTCGATCGCCGTCTCGCGGTCGGCGCTCTTGGTCTCCTTGAAGACGATGTCCTTGGCGTCGTAGCCGAGTTCCTTGGCAACGTACGTGGCGACATCGACGTCGAAACCGGTGTACTTGCCGTCCGGCGTCTTGAGGCCGATACCCGGCTGGTCGATCTTGATGCCGATCGAGATCTTCTTGCCGTCGCCCGAACCGCTCGAGCCGCTGTCCTTGTCGTCGGAACCACAGGCGGTGGCGGTCAGGGCGAGGGCGAGCACGGCGGCCGAGGCGGCGGTGACCTTACGAAGCTGCATGGTGAAATTCCCTAGAATTGACGCGATGTGAGTGATCGGCCGGTCCGGAAACCGGCGGTGAAGGATCAGTCAGTGGTGAAGGATCTTCGACAGGAAGTCCTTGGCCCGGTCACTGCGCGGGTTATTGAAGAACTGGTCGGGCGTGGCCTCTTCGACGATCTTTCCGTCCGCCATGAAGACGACCCGGTTCGCCGCCGAGCGCGCGAAGCCCATCTCATGGGTGACGACGACCATCGTCATGCCGTCCCGGGCGAGCTGCTGCATGACGTCCAGCACCTCGTTGATCATCTCCGGGTCGAGCGCGGAGGTCGGCTCGTCGAAGAGGATCACCTTGGGGTCCATCGCCAACGCCCGTGCGATGGCCACGCGTTGCTGCTGACCGCCGGAGAGCTGGGCGGGGTACTTGTCGGCCTGCGTCGCCACGCCCACCCGGTCCAGCAGCGAACGGGCCTTGTCCTCGGCCGCCTTCTTGTCCGTCTTGCGGACCTTGAGCTGGCCCAGCATCACGTTTTCGAGCACCGTCTTGTGCGCGAAGAGATTGAACGACTGGAAGACCATGCCGACATCGGCGCGCAGCCGGGCCAGCTCCCGGCCCTCCCGCGGCAGCGGCTTGCCGTCGATCGAGATGTCACCCGAGTCGATCGTCTCCAAGCGGTTGATCGTGCGGCACAGCGTGGACTTCCCGGACCCGGAGGGCCCGATGACGACCACGACCTCGCCACGGGCGATGGTCAGGTCGATGTCCTGGAGCACATGCAGCGCGCCGAAGTGCTTGTTGACGTTGCTCAGTACGACAAGGTCGTTCGCCGCAGGTGCGGCGTCCTCGGCGCCCTTGGTCACTGAAACTCCGCTCATCGGCTTCTTGCTCCGTCCTCCTCGGTTGGGAAGGACCCTAGGACGCGGTGCGATCAGCGTCATCACATCTGAGCGAGAATTGAGGATAACGATCCGGCGGCACCCGGACACACGGTGTGAACAGGGCGGTAGGCGGTGCGCCCGGGGCGTACCGGGTGCATAACGGATGGCTCGATGCGGGGGGCGGGCCCTTGACTGACGTGCCGGTCATCGGAGTGGATGCCCTGGTACACCATGACGTGAAACACCTCGGTACGGGGGAGTGACGAGAGGTGTACGAAGGCGTACAGAAGACCGCGCCGGCACCCCGTCCACGGGAACCGGCATCGCACCTTCGGAAAGGGGGGTCATGAGACTGTTGCTCGTCGAGGACGACAACCACGTCGCGGCCGCCCTGTCCGCGATCCTTGCCCGGCACGGCTTCCAGGTGGTGCACGCCCGCAGCGGCGAGGAAGCGCTGCAGGCCCTGCTGCCCGCGGACACGGAGCCCTTCGGCGTCGTGCTCCTCGACCTCGGGCTGCCCGACCAGGACGGCTACGAGGTGTGCGGGAAGATCCGCAAGCGCACGTCGACCCCGGTGATCATGGTGACCGCGCGCGCCGATGTCCGGTCGCGGATCCACGGCCTCAACCTCGGAGCCGACGACTACGTGGTCAAGCCGTACGACACCGGCGAGCTCCTCGCCCGGATCCATGCCGTCAGCCGCCGCAAATCGTCCGGCGAGGACACCGTGCCGACGCCCGCCGCCGCTCTGCGCCTCGGACACGTCCATATCGAGCTGCCCACCCGTCGGGTCAGCGTCGACGGATCGGAAGTCCAGCTCACCCGCAAGGAGTTCGACCTGCTCGCGCTGCTCGCCCAGCGCCCCGGTGTGGTCTTCCGCCGGGAGCAGATCATCAGCGAGGTGTGGCGGACGAGCTGGGAGGGGACGGGGCGCACACTCGAAGTGCACGTCGCGTCCCTGCGTTCCAAACTGCGCCTGCCCGCACTGATCGAGACGGTGCGCGGGGTCGGCTACCGCCTCGTCGCCCCGTCCGCGTAGAGGCGTACGTCCCAGGTGCGCACCCGGCTGCTTCCCCTGCTCATCGTTCTCATGGCGAGCGTGCTGCTCGCCCTCGGCTTCCCGCTGGCCGTAAGCGTGGCCGGTGCCCAGCAGCAGCGCGTCGTCATCGACCGCATCGACGACACGGCACGCTTTGCCGCGCTCGCCCAGTTCATCGCCGAACGCACCCCCGGCTACGACGAACGCCGCCGCACCCTGCGGAGCGAACTGGACACCTACGCCTCGGTGTACGGCATCCGCGCCGGTGTCTTCTACCGGGACGACAGCGCCATGGCGAAGGCGCCGGCCACCTGGCAGCTGCCGATCGACGGGGAGGGGAGGGAGGCCTTCAAGGAGGCGCTCCTCGGGCGGCGCAGCCACGATCCGCCGCAGGTCTGGCCCTGGCAGCGGGGCAGGGTCGTCGTTGCCTCGCCCGTCGTACGGGACGGCGATGTGGTCGCCGTCGTGGTCATCGACTCGCCCACCACCGAGATGCGCACGCGCACGCTGCGCGGCTGGCTGCTCATCGCGGCCGGCGAAGCGGTCGCGATGCTGGTGGCGGTCGGCGCCGCGATCCGGCTCACCGGCTGGGTGCTGCTGCCCGTACGGACCCTGGACGCGGCCACCCACGACATCGCCAGTGGCCGGATGCGATCCCGGGTCGCGGCCTCCGGAGGGCCGCCGGAACTCAGGCGCCTGGCCCGCTCGTTCAACGAGATGGCCGACAATGTCGAGGACGTGCTGGAGCAGCAGCGCGCCTTCGTCGCCGACGCCTCGCACCAGCTGCGCAACCCCCTTGCCGCTCTGCTGCTGCGGATCGAGCTACTTGCGCTCGAACTCCCCGAGGGCAACGAGGAGATCGCCTCCGTGCGCACGGAGGGCAAGCGCCTCGCACAGGTCCTGGACGACCTGCTCGACCTGGCGCTGGCCGAACACGCCGCGGCCGACCTGCAGCTCACGGACATGGGTGCGCTCACCGCGGAACGCGTCGCGTCCTGGCGGCCGGTCGCCGAGGAGAAGGGGGTACGGCTCAGGGCGGACGGCTCGTCCGCCGTGACGGCCTGGGCGGACCCCATCGCACTGTCGAGCGCCCTCGACGCCATCATCGACAACGCCCTGAAGTTCACCCCGGCCGACGAAGAGGTCCTCGTCACGGTCGCCGCCGGTCGTGATGACGTCACGGTCGTCGTCGCCGACCGGGGGCCGGGCCTGACCGCACAGGAGATGGAGCGCGTCGGCGACCGGTTCTGGCGCAGCGCCCAGCATCAGAACGTGCAGGGTTCCGGCCTCGGGCTCTCCATCTCCCAGGCCCTCCTGGCCGCGGGCGGTGGCACCATCCGTTATGCCGCCCACGAACCGTACGGGCTGCGGGTGACGGTATCGGTGCCGCGCCGGGGCCCACAGGGCTGAGCGGGCGGGGCAAGCGGTCGGCGGCGTGGGGATCAGGGCTTGATCGAGCGGTAGTAGCGCTTGGCCCCCTCGTGGGGATCAGGGCTTGACCGAGCGGTAGTAGCGCTTGGCCCCCTCGTGCAGCGGCAGCGGATCGGTGTAGATCGCCGTGCGCAGATCAACCAGCTGGGCCGCGTGCACCTCGCGCCCGATCCGGTCCCGGCTGTCGATCACGGTCCGGGTGAACGCCTCGGTCATCGACGGATCCGTACGGTCCGTGGTCACCAGCACATTGGCGACCGCCACCGTCGGCACCGCCTGTCCCTGCTGCGCGCTGCGGTAGGCGTCGGCGGGCATCATGGCCGACCGGTAATAGCGGGCGGACCCACCCACGGCCTGAAGCTCCTTGATCAGCGCGGCATCCAGCGGCACCAGCCGGATCGCGAACCGGTCCGACAGCTCCTGCACGGCGGAGGTGGGCAGTCCGCCGGACCAGAAGAAGGCATCGATCCGGCCGTTCTCCAGCTCCTTCGGCATGGTGTCGATGCCGTTGGGAACCGGCGTCACGTCGTTCGTGGGATCGAGACCGGCGGCCGTCATCAGCCGGTCGGCGACCAACCGTACGCCGGAACCGGGCTGACCCACCCCGACGCGCTTGCCGATCAGGTCCGAGACCTTCCGCACCTTCGAGTCCCGGGGTACGACCAGCTGTATGTAGTCGTCGTACAGCCGCACACAGCCCCGCAACCGGTCGGCACCAGGCCTACCGTCGCGCAGATAGGTGGCGAGGGAATCGGCGGTGGCGATGGTGAAGTCCGCCTTCCCGGTCGCCACCCGTGCGATGTTCTGCTGCGAGCCCTCGCTGGTCTGCAGCTGTATCGACACCCGGGGCAGGTCCTTGGCCAGGTCCCCCTTCAGCCGCTCGCCGTAGCGCTGGTAGACCCCACTGCGTACGCCGGTGCTGAAGGCCAGCGTTCCGCTCGGCGCAGGTTCCCTGAGCGGGAGCAGCCACCACAGGAGCAGCCCGAGCACGACGACGAGGGCGGCGCACGCCTGCAGGGCGCGCAGCCGGCCGATACGGGACAGTGCCTGGAGCATGGCGGCGATCCTGCCAGCCCGTCCCGGCGATGACCAGGGCAGGACCCCGGCGGTCCGGGGCCGCGGCCTCCGTGCACCGGCCGGGAGACCGTGCCCCCGGCCGATGGGGTATTCATCATTGCGGCCCGGCCGGAGCCCTTACCCTGGACGGGTGAGCGGCAACGACGTGGCTGGTGGAGTAGTGGACGGTTTGAAAACGTACGAGGTGCGCACCTACGGGTGCCAGATGAACGTCCACGACTCGGAGCGGCTGTCCGGGCTGCTGGAGGACGCGGGTTACGTACGTGCCCCGGAGGGCTCCGACGGCGACGCCGACGTCGTCGTCTTCAACACCTGCGCGGTCCGGGAGAACGCCGACAACAAGCTCTACGGAAACCTCGGCCGGCTCGCCCCGATGAAGACCAAGCGCCCCGGCATGCAGATCGCCGTCGGCGGCTGCCTGGCGCAGAAGGACCGCGACACCATCGTCCAGCGGGCCCCCTGGGTGGATGTCGTCTTCGGTACGCACAACATCGGCAAGCTGCCCGTGCTGCTGGAGCGCGCCCGCATCCAGGAAGAGGCGCAGATCGAGATCGCCGAATCCCTGGAGGCCTTCCCCTCCACGCTCCCCACCCGCCGCGAGTCCGCCTACGCGGCGTGGGTCTCCATCTCCGTCGGCTGCAACAACACCTGCACCTTCTGCATCGTCCCGGCGCTCCGCGGCAAGGAGAAGGACCGCCGCACCGGCGACATCCTCGCCGAGATCGAGGCCCTGGTCGCCGAGGGCGTCTCGGAGATCACCCTGCTCGGCCAGAACGTGAACGCGTACGGTGCCGACATCGGCGACCGCGAGGCCTTCTCCAAGCTGCTGCGCGCCTGCGGGAAGATCGAGGGCCTGGAGCGGGTCCGCTTCACGTCGCCGCACCCCCGCGACTTCACGGACGACGTGATCGCGGCCATGGCCGAGACGCCCAATGTGATGCCTCAGCTGCACATGCCGCTGCAGTCGGGCTCGGACACCGTCCTCAAGGCGATGCGGCGTTCGTACCGGCAGGAGCGCTTCCTCGGCATCATCGAGAAGGTGCGCGCCGCGATGCCGGACGCCGCCATCTCCACCGACATCATCGTGGGCTTCCCCGGCGAGACCGAGGAGGACTTCGAGCAGACGATGCACACGGTCCGCGAGGCGCGCTTCGCCAACGCCTTCACCTTCCAGTACTCCAAGCGCCCCGGAACGCCGGCCGCCGAGATGGCGGGACAGATTTCCAAGGAGGTCGTCCAGGAGCGGTACATGCGCCTGTCAGCCCTCCAGGAGGAGATCTCCTGGGAGGAGAACAAGAAGCAGGTCGGCCGGACGCTGGAGATCATGGTCGCGGAGGGCGAGGGCCGCAAGGACGGCGCCACCCACCGCCTCTCCGGCCGCGCCCCCGACAACCGCCTGGTCCACTTCACCAAGCCGGACGAGGACGTGCGTCCCGGCGATGTGGTCACCGTCGAGATCAGCTACGCCGCCCCGCACCACCTGCTCGCCGAGGGCGCCCCGCTGGGCGTACGGCGGACCCGGGCCGGCGACGCGTGGGAGAAGCGCACCGCAACCGAGGCCGCCAAGCCGGCCGGAGTGATGCTGGGCCTGCCCGGTATCGGCGCCCCGGCGCCCCTGCCGGCCGCGGTGGCCCCCGGCTGCGGCTGCGACTGACACCGCGGGGGGAACGGGCCACAGCGGGGGAACGTGCCACGACGGCCCGGGACGGGTGACGGCGGGGGGGAACGGTGACGGCGGGAGATGGGCGCGTCGCGCCCAACCAGTACGCTGCCCACCATGCTTGTCGCCGCCGCTGTCTGCCCCTGTCCGCCCCTGCTGGTACCCGAGGTCGCCGCCGGTGCCGCGCCCGAGCTCGACGCCCTTCGGGACGCCTGTGCCGACGCCCTCGGTGTGCTCGCCGCGGCCCGGCCCGATCTGCTGCTCGTGATCGGGCCCGCGGACCTCGTGGGCCGAGGACCGCACCCCGAGGGGGCCATCGGCTCCTTCAAGGGCTTCGGAGTCGATCTCGACGTACGGCTCGGGCGCGACTGCGGAACCGTGGCGGACCGCCCCCTTCCGCCGTCCCTGGCCGTCGGCGCCTGGCTGCTCGCCCGAGCGCAGTGGGCCGAGGCGCCGGTCGAAGGGCTCGGCGTGGGGGAGCCGCTCGAAACCGACCACTGTACGAGTACGGGGCAGGACCTGGCCGCCAGGGCAGAACGGGTGGCGCTGCTGGTGATGGGCGACGGCAGTGCCTGCCGCACGGTCAAGGCCCCCGGCTATCTGGACGACCGCGCCGAGGCGTTCGACGCGGCGGCCGCCCACGCGTTGGGCACCGCCGACTCCGGCGCGCTGATCGCGCTCGACGAATTGCTGGCGTACGAGCTGAAAGCGGCGGGCCGGGCACCCTGGCAGGTGCTCGCGGGCGCGGGTGAGGGGGCGGGCCTGCGCGGACAGCTGCTGTACGAGGACGCTCCGTACGGCGTGGGCTACGTGGTCGCCACCTGGTCCTGACCGCTCGCCCGGGCTCGCACCCGGGCGGATACGGGCGACGGCCGTGCAGCGTCATCGCTCCACGGCCGTCCGTCGGACTTGAGTCGGTTCGTGTTCACGAGGCGGGCGGCGTACCGGGCGGCGTGCCGCCTTCGTCGTGCTTGGTACCACCCTCGTCGTGCTTGTGGGACAGGCGCTCGACCACGTCCTTGGCCTTCTTCGTGCCGGATTCGATCTTGTCGCTGTACTTGCCCTTGGTCTTTTGGTCGACCGTCCGTGCGGCCTTGTCGAGCCCCTGGTCGATCTTGCCCCCGTGCTGATGCGCGAGGTCGCCGACCTTTTCCTTGGCGGGGCTCAGCTTGGCCTTCAAATTGTCCAGGAAGCCCATCGGGCACCTTCCCTGCTGGGGGACTCGGTCGGGCGTCCTCCTGCGGCCTCGCTGCCGGCCGCCTCGTCGGGCAGCCCTGGAGGCGAACGGCAAACCGTGAAAAAACGCCCCTATTCACTTACGAATTCTACTGGTACCGCCGAAGATCCGCGCCGTTCGGAGCGGAGGCGGGGCGGGTGCGGAGCAGAAGTGGGAAGACCGAAACGACCCCCGTTCGCCGCCGGTCATGTCACGAGTTCGGGAAGAGGCCCGGAGGTTTGCGAGACTGGGGCGGTGAGAAGTTCAGCTCCCGCACCGCGGGTCATCACCGTCGTCGGTCCCACTGCAGCCGGAAAGTCCGATCTGGGGGTATTTCTTGCTCAGCAGCTCGACGGCGAAGTGGTCAACGCCGACTCCATGCAGCTCTACCGCGGGATGGATATCGGCACCGCGAAGCTGACGCTCTCCGAGCGCGGAAACGTTCCGCATCACCTGCTGGACATCTGGGACGTCACCGAGACCGCCAGTGTCGCCGAGTACCAGCGGCTGGCCCGGGCGGAGATCGACCGGCTGCTCGCCGCGGGCCGCACTCCAGTCCTGGTCGGCGGTTCCGGGCTCTATGTGAAGGGCGCCATCGACGCCCTGGAGTTCCCCGGCACGGACCCCGAGGTCAGAGCCAGGCTGGAGGAGGAACTGGTCGACCGCGGCTCCGGGGCCCTGCACGCCCGGCTCGCCGCCGCCGACCCCGAAGCGGGCAGGGCCATCCTGCCGAGCAACGGCCGCCGCATCGTCAGGGCCCTCGAAGTCATCGAGATCACCGGCAAGCCGTTCACCGCCAACCTCCCCGGTAACGATGCGGTGTACGACACCGTCCAGATCGGCGTCGACGTGGCCCGCCCCGAACTCGACGAACGCATCGCTCTGAGAGTCGACCGGATGTGGGCGGCCGGACTCATGGACGAGGTGCGCGCCCTGGAGGCGCACGGCCTGCGCGCGGGACGAACCGCGTCCAGGGCGCTCGGCTACCAGCAGGTGCTGGCCGCACTGGCCCAGGAGTGCACCGAGGACGAGGCGCGCACCGAGACCATTCGCGCCACCAAGCGATTCGCGCGCCGTCAGGATTCATGGTTTCGCCGCGACCCGCGGGTCCACTGGCTCAATGGTGCCGCGGAGCACCGCGGGGAACTTCCGCACCAGGCGCTGGCGTTGGTCGAACGAGCGGTTACAGCCTGATCACGTGATGGCATCGGGAGGCCCTGCCCGTCATTTCGGTGACCGGGAGCGTGCCATCATCGAGCATCGATCGACCAGTGGAGTCCGAGTTGGGAGGGCGCGTGGCGATGGAGGCCGGCCCTCGCGACACAGAACAAGACGCACCGGACGCGCTGCACGACGCAGGAAGCTTGAGCCCCGACGGGCCCGATGAGCTCGAAACGACCCCCGAGGTCGAGGTCGAGCTCAGGCCCGCGCGGCGTCTGCGCATCTGGCAGCTCGCACCGATCGTCATGCTCGCCGCCGTGGGATCGTTGATGTTCGCGTTTCCGCTGGCGTTCGAGTTCGGCGACGGCGGCGCGGTCGTCGCCATGCTGGGCCTGCTGATCAGCTGCTGCGCCGCGGGCTGGGGCATGATGGCCGCCCGCCGCGTGGGATACACCTGGCCCGGGCTGCCGCAGAGGGGCTCGGGCGAGAGATCCGACTGGCGCGTGATCGCTCTGTACGCCGCCGTGTGCGCCGCACTGGTCGCCCTGGCCATCTGGCGCGTGGCCCGGCTCCGCTGACGGACACTGCCGTTCCGCCGGTGCGACGTCGGCCGCTGTCCGGCGCCCCGTTGCCCGGCCTCTGCCTCATGCTCCGTCGCACGGCCCGGTTTCGTCGGCTGTCGGTGCTGCCTCGTACAGTTGCTCTGTGAGCACCTCGCAGATCGCCTTCCTCAAGGGGCACGGCACCGAGAACGACTTCGTGATCGTTCCCGACCCGGACAATGCCGTCGACCTGCCCGCGCCCGTCGTCGCCCGACTGTGCGACCGCCGGGCGGGGATCGGTGGTGACGGGCTGCTGCATGTCGTACGGTCCGCCGCGCACCCGGAGGCACGGGCCATGGCGGACGAGGCCGAGTGGTTCATGGACTATCGCAACGCCGACGGCTCGATCGCCGAGATGTGTGGCAACGGCGTACGGGTCTTCGCCCGCTATCTGCAGCGTGCCGGGCACGTCGAGGAGGGCGACCTCGCCGTCGCGACCCGCGGCGGTGTGAAGAAAGTGCACATCGCCAAGGGTGGCGACATCACAGTGTCGATGGGGCGCGCGCTGCTCCCCGAGGGCGGCGTCACGGTCAGCGTGGACGGCCGCGGCTGGGTCGCCCGCAATGTGAACATGGGCAATCCGCACGCGGTCGCCTTCGTCGACGACCTGGCGCACGCCGGTGATCTGCGCTCCGTACCGCCGTACAGCCCCGCGGCCGTCTACCCCGACGGTGTCAACGTCGAGTTCGTCGTGGACCGCGGACCGCGCCACGTCGCCATGCGGGTCCATGAGCGCGGCTCGGGCGAGACCCGCTCCTGCGGTACGGGTGCCTGCGCCGTGGCCGTCGCCGCGGCCCGCAGGGACGGCGCCGACCCCGCGGTGACCGGCACTCCGGTCACCTACACGGTCGATCTGCTCGGCGGCACCCTCGTGATCACCGAGCGGCCCGACGGCGAGATCGAGATGACCGGCGCCGCCGTGATCGTCGCCGAGGGCGTGATCGACCCAACCTGGCTCGAAACGTTCAGGGGCTGAGGCCTGCCGGGGCGCGCGAGCCCGGCATGATCCAAACGAGACGCCCCGGAGCTTCGCTCGAATGGGTGATCCGTTTCACGCTGAGCGAGAGCCGGACTCCGCCACGTGGTGGGCTCGGTAGCATCAAGCACCGGCCCGGAGGCGCGACCGCACCTTCCCACCGCCGGTCGACGTCGCCGGAGGTGCCCCATGAGTGCAGAGGCCACCAACCCAGGTGCTCCCATCCGCAGACGGGGCCGTCCCCGGATCGATTTCCGCAGGCTCGGCCGCGTCGCGCTGCTCGGCACCGTCTCCCGCGACCGGCTGCCCGACGCGATCGGCCATGTCGCCGAGGCCCACCGGGCCCACCACCCGGATGCCGACCTCTCCGTCCTGCACCGGGCCTACGTACTCGCGGAGTCCTCGCACCGCGGGCAGATGCGCAAGAGCGGCGAGCCGTACATCACGCACCCGCTCGCCGTCACGCTGATCCTCGCCGAGCTCGGCGCCGAGACCACGACACTCACCGCCTCCCTGCTCCATGACACCGTCGAGGACACCGAGGTGACTCTCGATCAGGTGCGGGACCAGTTCGGCAAAGAGGTCTGCTACCTCGTCGACGGCGTCACCAAACTCGAAAAGGTCGACTACGGAGCAGCGGCCGAACCCGAGACCTTCCGCAAGATGCTGGTCGCCACCGGGGACGACGTCCGGGTGATGTCGATCAAGCTCGCCGACCGACTGCACAACATGCGCACCCTCGGCGTGATGCGCCCCGAGAAACAGGTCAGGATCGCCAAGGTCACCAGGGACGTGCTGATCCCGCTGGCCGAACGGCTCGGCGTGCAGGCGCTCAAGACCGAGCTGGAGGACCTCGTCTTCGCGATCCTCCACCCCGAGGAGTACGAACGCACCCGCGCGCTGATCGCCGCCGCGTCGGCGCAGCCGGACGCCTCCGGCGCCGCGGGCGCCCAGGACCCGCTCGCGACCATCGCCGACAACGTCGGGGCGGTGCTGCGGGAGGCCGGCATTCCGGCAGAGGTTCTCATCAGGCCGCGCCACTACGTCTCCGTGCACCGGGTCAGGATCAAACGCGGCGAGCTGCGCGGCACCGACTTCGGCCGACTACTGGTCCTCGTCGGCGAGGACGCCGACTGCTACGCCGTGCTCGGCGAACTGCACACCTGCTTCACGCCGGTGATCTCCGAGTTCAAGGACTTCATCGCCGCCCCCAAATTCAACCTGTACCAGTCACTGCACACCGCGGTCGTGGGCCCCGACGGGGCGGTCGCCGAAGTCCTCATCCGTACGCACCGCATGCACAAGGTCGCCGAGGCCGGCGTCATCGCCCTCGGTAATCCGTACGCCGCGGACAGCGGCTCCGGGCCCCAGACCGTCGAACCCGCGGACGGAGAGCGCGCAGACCCGACCCGCCCAGGCTGGCTCTCCAGGCTCCTCTCGTGGCAGCAGTCCGCCCCGGACTCCGACACCTTCTGGACCACGCTCCGCGCCGACCTCGCCCAGGACCGGGAGATCACGGTCTTCCACACCGACGGCGGCACGCTCGGCCTGCCCGCCGGAGCCAGCTGTGTCGACGCCGCCTACGCGCAGTACGGGGACGAGGCACACAGCTGCATCGGCGCCCGGGTCAACGGCCGGCTCGCCACCCTCGGCACCGTCCTGAGCGACGGCGACACCGTGCAGCTGCTCCTCGCCGAGGACGTCGGGTCCGGCCCCTCGCCCGACTGGCTCGACCATGCCCGCACCCCCGCTGCCCGCATCGCCATCACCGGCTGGTTCGACGCCCATCCCGAGGACGCGCCGAGTTCGCACAACAACGGGCCCGCAGCACGCAGGCCGCCCGGACCACAACCCCAGGCAACCGACGGCGGCGACAGGGCCGGGGCCCGCACCGCGAACGCCATGGTGGACCGGCCGGACGCCACCGTGCGCCTCGCGGGCTGCTGCACCCCCGTACCCCCCGACGCCGTCACCGGATTCGTCGTGCGCGGCGGCGCCGTCACCGTGCACCGGCTGGAATGCCCCGCGGTCTCCCGGATGCAGTCCGTCGGCCGGGTGCCGGTCCCGGTGACCTGGGGCGACGCGCCCGGATGCCGCGTCACCCTGGTCGCCGAATCCTTCGGACGGCCCCGGCTGCTCGCCGACCTCACGGAGGCGATCGCGGCGGCGGACGCGGCGATCATCTCCGCCACCGTCGAACCACCCAGCGAACAGCGCGTCCGGCACACCTACACCTTGCAACTCCCCGACGCCGCAGGGCTGCCGGCGCTGATGCGCGCGATGCGTGAGGTACCCGGGGTGTACGACGTGAGCCGCGCCCAGCATCCGACAGCCACCGTCTGACTCCCCGTCCGGATCCGCCGCGCAGCGCCATCTGCCGCGTTGATCTCGTTCGAGTGGCGTGGCGCGCGCCGCACCTGCCCGGGTGGGAGTCGCTGGTAGCGGTAGTTCATGCCGTTCATCTCCCGCCGTCTGCGGGCCGCTCTGCTGGCCACCGCATCGGCCACCCTCGTTGCCGCCGCCCTCCCCTCACCCGTGCCGCTCGGCATCGGCGATCCACTCTTCCCGCACCTCGGCAATCCCGGGTACGACGTCCTCTCGTACGACATCGGACTGACCTACCACGGCAGCAACAGCAAGCCGCTGGACGCCGTCACGACGATCGACGCGCGGACCACCGAACCGCTGGACCGGATCAACCTCGACTTCACCCGGGGCAAGGTCCGTACGGTCGAAATCAACGGTCTGCGCGCCGACTTCGCCGTGGCGGACGAGGACCTGGTCGTCAAGCCGCCCCGCCGGCTCCCGGCCGGAGTGCCGCTGCACATCACCGTCCGGCACACCAGCGACCCACGCGGCGACCGGGACACCGGCGGCTGGCTGCGCACCGCCGACGGACTGGCCATGGCCAATCAGGCCGATGCCGCGCACCGGGTCTTCCCGAGCAATGACCACCCCGCCGACAAGGCCTTCTTCACCTTCCGGATCACCGCGCCCAAGGACCTCACGGTGGTCGCCAACGGCCTGCCCGCAGGTAAGGTCCGGCACGGTGCCGACACCACCTGGACCTACCGGACCGAACACCCCATGGCCACCGAACTGGCCCAGGTCACCATCGGCCGTTCCAGCGTCCTGCGACGCACCGGGCCGAACGGACTGCCGGTGCGTGACGTGGTGCCGAGCGCCGACCGCAAGCGGCTGGAGCCCTGGCTGGCCAAGACACCCGCTCAGCTGAAATGGATGGAACAGCAGGTCGGCAGCTACCCCTTCGAGACGTACGGACTGCTGGTCGCCGCCACCGACACGGGCTTCGAGCTGGAAACCCAGACGCTCTCGCTCTTCGAACGGTCCCTGTTCACCCAAACCGCCTACCCCAAGTGGTACGTCGAGTCGATCATGGTGCACGAGCTCGCCCACCAATGGTTCGGCGACAGCGTCTCCCCGCACGCGTGGTCCGATCTGTGGCTCAACGAGGGACACGCCACCTGGTACGAGGCCCGCTACGCAGAGGAGCATGCCGGCAAGGCACTGGAAGACCGCATGCGCGCGGCGTACACCAAGTCCGACGGCTGGCGCGCCGCGGGCGGCCCGCCGGCCCGCCCCGACATTCCGGCGCCCGGACGGAAGCTCAGCCTGTTCCGGCCGGTGGTGTACGACGGCAGCGCACTGGTCCTGTACGCGCTGCGCCAGGAGATCGGCGAGAGTGCGTTCGACCGCCTGGAGCGGACGTGGGTGAGGAAGCACCGCGATTCGAACGCCGCCTCCGCGGACTTCGTCCGGCTGGCGTCACAGACCGCGGGCCGCGACCTGACCACGTTCTTCGACGGCTGGCTGTACGGCGTGAAGACCCCGCCGATGCCGGGGCACCCGGACTGGCACAGCGCCAAGCCCGTCGGACAGCGGTAAACCCGAGTGACGGGCCCCGCGGACCATGTCACTATCGTCGGGTCGCCGCGGCGGCCCGACCCGTGGGTTTCCGACAGCGGGAATCATCGGGAAAGGTCACGCGTTGTGACTGATGTAACGGACTTCCATCTACGTAAGGATCCAATGACCTCCTCTTCCCTTCCCCAGGACGCGCAGGAAGCGCAGAGCGCTACGGAGAATGTCACCGAGAGCCTCCCCGAGAGCCTTCGGGCCGACGCCCTGATGGAAGAGGACGTCGCCTGGAGCCACGAGATCGACGGAGAGCGGGACGGCGAGCAGTTCGACCGTTCGGAGCGCGCCGCGCTGCGGCGTGTGGCGGGACTCTCCACCGAGCTCGAGGACGTCACCGAGGTCGAGTACCGGCAGCTGCGCCTGGAGCGTGTGGTGCTGGTCGGCGTCTGGACCTCGGGGACCGCGCAGGACGCGGAGAATTCCCTCGCGGAGCTGGCCGCACTCGCGGAGACGGCGGGAGCCCTGGTGCTCGACGCCGTCTTCCAGCGCCGCGACAAGCCCGACCCGGCCACCTACATCGGCTCGGGCAAGGCGCTGGAGCTGCGCGACATCGTCCTCGAATCAGGGGCCGACACCGTTGTGTGCGATGGTGAGCTCAGCCCCGGCCAGCTGATCCACCTGGAAGACGTAGTCAAGGTCAAGGTGGTCGACCGGACCGCCCTGATCCTCGACATCTTCGCGCAGCACGCCAAGTCCCGGGAGGGCAAGGCGCAGGTCTCGCTGGCGCAGATGCAGTACATGCTGCCGCGGCTGCGCGGCTGGGGTCAGTCGCTCTCCCGTCAGATGGGCGGCGGCGGTTCCAGCGGCGGTGGCGGTATGGCCACTCGTGGTCCCGGTGAGACCAAGATCGAAACGGACCGGCGTCGGATCCGCGAGAAGATGGCGAAGATGCGCCGGGAGATCGCGGAGATGAAGACCGGCCGTGACATCAAGCGCCAGGAACGCAAGCGCAACAGGGTGCCGTCGGTCGCCATCGCCGGCTACACCAACGCGGGCAAGTCCTCGCTGCTCAACCGGCTGACCGGTGCGGGCGTCCTCGTGGAGAACGCCCTGTTCGCCACGCTGGACCCGACCGTGCGCCGGGCCGAGACACCGAGCGGCCGGATCTACACCCTGGCCGACACCGTCGGGTTCGTACGGCATCTGCCGCACCACCTCGTCGAGGCGTTCCGCTCCACCATGGAGGAGGTCGGCGAATCCGACCTGATCCTGCACGTGGTGGACGGTTCGCACCCGGTGCCGGAGGAGCAACTCGCCGCGGTGCGCGAGGTGATCCGCGAGGTGGGTGCGTTGGACGTGCCCGAGGTCGTGGTCATCAACAAGGCGGATGCGGCCGATCCGCTGGTGCTGCAGCGACTGTTGCGCATCGAGAAGCACGCGATCGCCGTCTCGGCGCGTACCGGCGACGGTATCGACGAACTGCTCGCCCTCATCGATGCGGAACTGCCCCGGCCCTCGATCGAGATCGAGGCGCTCGTGCCGTACACCCAGGGTGGACTCGTCTCCCGGGTGCACGCCGAGGGCGAGGTGATCTCCGAGGAACACACGTCGGAGGGCACCCTGCTCAACGCCCGGGTCCATGAGGAACTGGCGGCCGAGCTCTCCTCGTTCGTCGCCGTGGCGCACTGACGGCAGCACGGTACGGCTCAGTACGGACCGATGGCCCGCTCCCCTCGTCGGGAG
>NZ_JBHVFF010000114.1:0-24271 GCF_042801895.1 Streptomyces sp. NPDC057543
CATCTGGTTCGGGCCCCACACGTGTCCGCGACAAGACGGCCGGCCTCACCGCCCGCACCGGCTCTCCCCTCACCCCTCCCGCGCGGCCAGCGCAAGCGTGCGCCGGGCCGAGGCCACGACCGCCGCGTCGACGAACCGGCCGTCCGGGAGAGCCAGTGCGCCCTCGTCCGTCGCGGCCGCCGCCACGATCTCCGTCGCCGCCTCGACCTCCTGAGCCGTGGGGCGGAACGCCCGCTCGATGACCGGGAGCTGGCGGGGATGGATCGCCGCCCGCCCCAGGAAACCCAGCGCCCGGCCGCGCGCGCAGGACGCCGCCAGGCCGTCCAGGTCCCGTACGTCCGGGAACACCGACTGGGTGGGCGGCGCCAGTCCGGCCGCGCGGGCGGCGACCACGACCCGGCTGCGCGACCAGTCGAGCCCGGCATCGTCCCGTACCCCCAGATCGGCCCGGAGGTCCGCCTCGCCCAGGGCGATGGCGCGCACCTGGGGATGGGAGGCGGCGACCGTGTACGCGTGCTCGATGCCGAGCGCCGATTCCAGCAGCGGACAGAGCGCGACCCCCGGCGCCACGGCCGCGATGTGATGGACGGACGCCGCGTGTGTGATCTTGGGCAGCCGGAGTTCGGCCAGGCCCGGCAGTCCGGCCAGGGCGAGGATGTCCGCCTCGGTGTGGACCCGGACATGGACCGGTACGGCCGTGTCCTCGGCGGGCTCGGACAGGAGCTCGGCGGTGGCCGACCGCGCGTACTCCTTGCGGTCCGGCGCGACCGCGTCCTCCAGATCGACGATCACCACGTCCGCGCCCGCGTCGCGCGCCTTGCGCACCACCTCAGGCCGGTCGCCGGGGACGTACAGCAAGGTGAGAGGGACCGCCGCCGTCACAGCACGTGCTCCGCCCGCAGCGCGGCGATCTCCGGAGCCGACAGGCCCAGACCGGTGAGGATCTCGTCGGTGTCCGCGCCGTGCGGCCGGCCCGCCCAGCGGATCGCGCCCGGCGTCCCGGACAGACGGAACAGGACGTTCTGCATCCTCAGCGGGCCCAGCTCCGGGTCGTCGACCTCGGTGATGGAGCCGAGGGCCCGGTACTGCGGGTCCTCCATCACGTCCTGGATGCCGTGGATCGGCGCGATCGCCGCCTCCGCCTTCTCGAACGCGGAGACCGCCTCCTCACGGGTGTGCCGGGCGATCCAGTCGCCGACCGCCTCGTCGAGCTCGTCGGCGTGCTCGGCGCGGGTGGTGCCGGAGCCGAACCAGGGTTCGTCGATCAGTCCGGGCCTGCCGACCAGACGCATCACCCGCTCGGCGATCGACTGCGCGGAGGTGGAGACCGCGACCCAGTGCCCGTCCGAGGTGCGGTACGTGTTGCGCGGCGCATTGTTGCGGGAGCGGTTGCCGGTGCGCGGCTGTACGTAACCGAGCTGGTCGTACCAGACGGGCTGCGGCCCCAGCACGGTCAGGATCGGCTCGATGATCGCCATGTCGACGATCTGCCCCTCCCCGGTCCGGTCGCGTCCGGCGAGCGCGGCCATCACGGCGTACGCGGTGGCCAGCGCCGCGATCGAGTCGGCGAGCCCGAACGGCGGCAGCGTGGGCGGCCCGTACGGCTCCCCGGTGATCGCGGCGAACCCGCTCATCGCCTCGGCCAGGGTGCCGAAGCCGGGGCGGTGCGCGTACGGGCCGAACTGGCCGAAGCCGGTGACCCTGGCCAGCACCAGCCGCGGGTTGACGTCCTGCAGCTCCTGCCAGCCGAGGCCCCAGCGCTCCAGCGTCCCGGGCCGGAAGTTCTCGATGATCACATCGGTTCCGGCGGCCAGCCGGAGCAGGATGTCGCGTCCGCCGGGGCTGGACAGGTCGAGCGTCAGATTGCGCTTGTTGCGGCCGAGCAGCTTCCACCACAGGCCGATGCCGTCCTTCGTGGGGCCGTGCCCGCGCGACGGATCGGGCCTGCGTGGATGCTCGACCTTGATCACCTCGGCGCCGAAGTCGCCGAGCATGGTGGCGGCGAGCGGGCCGGCGAAGAGCGTCGCGAGGTCGATGACCCGCAGTCCGGTCAGGGGTGCCTGCGTGGGCGCGTTCATGCGGCGTCGATCTCGCTGCGGTACGGCATGGAGGTCGAGGCGCCCGGCCGCTGCACGCAGAGCGCGGCGGCGGACGACGCCCAGGCCAGCGACTCGGGTACGGGCCGTCGCTCGCCGAGCGCCACGCCGAGCGTGCCGACGAAGGTGTCCCCGGCCCCGGTGGTGTCGACGGCGGTGACCTCGGGCGCGGGGAAGAGCACGGGTTCGCCGCCCCGCCCCGCGTACAGGCAGCCTTTGGAGCCGAGTGTGATGACGACCGCCGGGACCTGGCCGAGCAGGATCTGCGCCGCCGCCCGGGGGTCCGCGGAGCCGGAGAGCGCGGCTGCCTCGTGCTCGTTGGGGATCAGCACATCGACGCAGTCGAGGAGTTCGGACGGCAGGGGCTGTACGGGGGACGGGGTGAGGATGGTCCGTACGCCCTGGGCGTGGGCGACTCGCGCGCCCTCCAGCACGGCGGACAGCGGCAGCTCCAGCTGGAGGAGCAGCAGATCGGCTCCCGCGATGGCGGCCATCTCGCCGGGGCCGAGGCCGGTGACGGTGCCGTTGGCGCCGGGGATCACCACGATGGAGTTGGCGCCCGTGTCGTCGACGACGATGTGCGCGGTGCCGCTGGGACCCTCGGCGGTGTGCAGCAGATCGGTGTCGACGCCCGCGTGTTCCAGGTTGGACCGCAGCAGGGTGCCGTACGCGTCGTCGCCGACCGCGCCGATCATCGTCACATCGGCGCCCGCGCGTGCGGCGGCGATGGCCTGGTTGGCGCCCTTGCCGCCGGGGACGGTGCGCAGTTCCCGTCCGGTGACGGTCTCGCCGCGCTCCGGGGCCCGTGCGACGTATGCGACGAGGTCCATATTGGTGCTGCCGAGCACCGCGATGGCGGTCATGGGCGGAGTGCCTCCTTGTGGGTGAGCCGGTGGGTCTGTTCGGCGAGTGCGTCGAAGCCGATGGAGTCGAAACCGGGGACGGACGTGGCTAGACGGTTCTTCAGCGGGACGGTCCAGCGGTCGGGCAGCGCGTCGGGGCTCCCGGCCAGGAGACCGGCGAGCGAACCTGCGGTCGCACCGTTGGAGTCGGTGTCCCAGCCGCCCGACACCGCATGGCAGATGGAGTCGGAGAAGTCGCCGTCGGCATGGGTGAGAGCGGCCGCGAGCAGCGCGGCGTTGGGCAGCACATGGACCCAGTGATGGCCGCCGTACTCGGCGTGCAGCCGGTCGACGGCCGCGTCGAAGCCGTCGCCGCGGGCCGCCTCGACGCCGAAACGCACCGCGTGCGCGAACCGGGAACGCGGCGGTACGACACGCAGCCCGGCGGCCAGACAGCCGTGCACGTCACTCGTGCCGCCGGCCGCCTCGGCGAGCATCGCGGCAGTGAACATCGCCCCGTACACCCCGTTGCCGGTGTGGGTGAGGACGGCATCCCGATGCGCCTGTTCCGCCGCGGCCGACGGGTTGCCCGGATGAGTCCAGCCGTGCACGTCCGCCCTGATCTGCGCGCCGATCCATTCCCGGAACGGGTTGCGGTACCTGGCGGTGTGCGGGGGCTCGATGCCGTCGAGCAGATTGCGGTACGCGACCCGTTCGGCGGTGAACGTCCGGCCGGCCGGGAGTTCGTCGAGCCAGAGGCGGGCGAGGTCGCAGGTGGTGAAGGACGGTCCGTACCGCTGGAGCAACAGCACGGTGAGCAGTGGGTGGTTGAGGTCGTCGTCCTCCGGCATGCCGTCGATGTTCTCGGCCAGGGAGGTGGGCGCGGAGCGGCGGTTCCAGGGGTAGGTGGCGGCCAGTTCGGCGGGCAGCCCTCTGGCCGTGAACCAGGTGGTCAACGGCCAGTTGCCGGTGGCGCGGGCCAGTGCGCGGATGCCGGCGAGCGGCAGTTTCTCGACGGGTTTGCCGAGCAGGCAGCCGGCGGCCCGGCCCAGCCAGGCGGCGTGCAGCCGGTCCTGACTCACCGACGGCGGCAGCGTGCGCGGGGCGGGCCAGTCGGGGCAGGCGGCCCGGATGGCGGCCAGCTCCGTCGGTTCGTCCCGGTCCAACGGTGATTCCAGCAGGGCGAGTTCGTCCAGCAGCCGCTCCGCGAGCGCGCGCAGCTCCGGTGCCGGAGCAGTCGACGCGCCCGCGCGCTCCGGGGCGGGGGCACCGCCCGCCTCGTACCACCGGCGTGCGACGGCCCGCGCGTCCCGCCCGTCCTCGGCCGCCTGGCGCAGCTCGTGCCCGACCAGGTCCTCGGGCTGCACCCACGTCAGCCGTACCGTCATGGCGTGCCCGCCAGCGCGGCGAACGCCGACTCGTGCGCGCGGCGCCGGGCCGTGTCCCGTACGAACACCTCGCGGGCGACGTCCGCCAGGGTCCGCGCGGGGGCGTGCAGATCGAGCCGGCTGGCCTCGGCGACCGTTTCCACCCAGGTGGCGGGGATCTCCCGCTCGCCGTGGAGTGCGCCCGCGAGGGCGCCGCTCATCGTGGCGATCGAGTCGCAGTCCCGACCGTAGTTGACCGAGCCGAGGACTGTGTGCCGGTAGTCGCCGTCCGCGACGAGCAGCATGCCGAGCGCGATCGGGAGTTCCTCGATGGAGTGCAGCCGGGAGGGCCGACGGGCGCCGAGCGAGGGGGAGCGGTAGTCGGGGCCCACGGTGTCGAAGGGGGCGACGGCGGTACGCAGTGGGGCCAGCGCCGACTCGAAGTCGTCGTACCGGGCGGCCACTTCGCACACCGCCTCGATGGCGGACCGGGTGCCGTCCTTGGCGAGCGAGAGACAGAGGTCGACGACGGCGGCGGGCGTCGCGCCCGGGGCGCAGGCCGCGGCGACGGCCGCCGCGAAGACTCCGGCCGCCTCCCTGCCGTACGAGGACTGATGGGCCCCGGCGACATCCAGCGCCTCGGCGTACGCGGCATGCGGATGCGCGGCGTTGACCAGGCCGACCGGCGCCATGTACATCGCCGCACCGCAGTTGACGATGTTTCCGGAGCCCGCCTCACGCGGATCGACATGGCCGTAGTGCAGCCGTGCGACGATCCACTTCTCGGCGAGGAAGATCCGCTGGAGCGGCAGTGCGTCCGCCTCCAGCTCCGGGATCCAGCGGGGCGTGGAGATCAGTTCGGGCACCAGGTGGTCGGCGACCGCGTACGCGTCGAGGTGGTCGCGCACCGCCCCGTACACCCGTACCAGCGCATGGGTCATCAAGGTGTCGTCGGTGACGTGTCCGTCGCCCTTGTGGTACGGGGCGATGGGGCGGGCCGTACGCCAGTCGTCGCCGTCCCACGGGCCGACGATGCCGCTGATCCGCCCGCCGTGGCGGGTCGTGATCTGCTCGGGAGGCCGGCCCTCGACCGGACCGCCGAGTGCGTCGCCGACCGCGGCGCCGACGAGCGCTCCCGTGATCCGTTCATCGAGTGTGAGTGCCGTGGTTCTCGCCCCGGACCGCGTGGGCATGGTGGATGTCATGTCCGAATTGTCCACCCGTGGGTGTCGGTTCCGTGTCTGCCAGCAGCCCGGCGAGTTCGATGAGATCGGTCCCCGCGAGGCGGGGCAGCGCACACCCGGCCAGGGTGCGGCAGGCCTCGCGCCAGCCGTTCGGGACGGCGCCGATACCGCCGAGCGCACCGGTCAGCGCACCGGCCAGGGCGGGTGCCGAGTCGGCCACCCGGGACAGGCACGCCGCCGCGGGAACGGCCTGGGCGATCTGCCCGCGCGCCGCCGTGGCCAGGGCGAGGGCGACCGGGACGGTCTCGGCGGCGGCGATCCCGTAGCTGTAGACGTGGTCGACGATCTGATGCTCCAGCACCGGTACGAGGGCGAACGCGCCCGCCGCCTCGCCGACGAAGTCACGGGCGATCCGGACGGCGTGTGCGGCGTTGCGGGCGATCTCGGTGCCGTCGGGGAGCTGGGCGAGCGCGGCGTTCACCGCGGTGTCCACGTCCGCGCCGCCCAGCGCCTCGGCGATCGCGGCGGCCATCGCCCGCGCGCCGTGCACACCGTCGCCGTCCTGCGTGTAACGGGCGTCGAACTCGGCGAGGTCGGCGGCGGCGGCGGGATCCGCGGGGTGGACGACGGCGAGCACGGCGGCCCGTACGCAGGCCGCGTCGTCGAAGTAGTGCGGGTTGTCGTGGCCGGTGGCGGGTGGGCGCAACCCGGCGGCGAGATTGCCGAGCCCGGCCCGCACCGAGATCCGGGCGCGCAGCGGGAGCACCGCGGACTCGACCTCGGGGGCCCGGGCGGCGGCCGCGGCGACCTCGGCCGCCAGCGCGTTCCAGGCGACGTCGACGGCGGCCCGCATCCGGCGTTCCGGGGACAGGCCGTGCAGCGGACCGGCCGCCGAGGTGAGCACGGTCCCGGCGGCGAAAGCCGCCCATTCGGCGTCGTCCGAGGGCCCGAGCCGCAGAGGTTCGGGCGGCTGGTTGAGCGCGATGGGGACGGGCAGCGTGGTGGTGGCGTTCTGCTCGGCGAAGGTGTCGAGCTCCCGGGTGAGGCGCCGGGTCCACTCGGGCATCCGGCTGGCCCGGTGCCGCGCGGCCGGCCATCCGGCGGCGTCTCCGGCGGCGAGCCCGAGCAGCAGCCCCTCGATCCGGGCCCGGTGCCCGGGCGCCGGACGGGTACGGAGACGGGCGGCGGGGGAGACGGGCGCGCGCGGAACGCTGTCCGGGTCCGGGCCCGGGTCCGCGTCCGTACCCCGGTGGTTCCGGTTCGGAGCCTCTTCGTCGGAGGGGGGCGGGGTGTCGGGAGACAGGTACGCACGGGTGTCGTGTGTCGGGGTGTCGTCCGGCGTGGGGGCTTCGTCCGCCGCCCCCGCGTACGCCGGGTCCGCGTCCGTATCCCGGTGGTTCCGGTCCGGGTCCTCTTCGTCGGAGAGGGGTGGGGTGTCGGGAGACACGTACGCGGAACGGGTGTCGTGTGTCGGGGCGTCGTCCGGCGTGGGGGCTTGGTCCCTCGCCCCCGCGTACGCCGGGTCCGCGTCCGTACCCCGGTGGTTCCGGTTCGGGGCCTCTTCGTCGGAGGGGGGCGAGGTGTCGGGAGACAGGTACGCGGAACGGGTGTCGTGTGTCGGGGTGTCGTCCGGCGTGGGGGCTTCGTCCCCCGCCCCCGCGCCTGCCCCCGCGTACGCGTCGTCCGCGTCTTCCGGAGTGAGCAACTCAGCGATGTCCAGGACGTGGTAGCCCCGCATCGACGGCAGACAGCTGCCCCGGACCGGGCCGATCGCGTCCCCCCAGTGCCGGGGAATCGCGGACGCCCCGTGCAGGGCGCCGGCCAGGGCTCCCGCCACCGCGGCCGTGGTGTCCGCGTCGCGGCCCATGTTGACCGCGGTCAGCACCGCCGTGCGGAAGTCGCCGCGCGCCGCCGCGAACGCGCCGAACGCCAGTCCGACCGCCTCCGGCGCCAGGTCCGTCCACGGGTAGCCGCCGACCACCACCGCGGAACGCACCGCGCGCTCCATGGTGAGCCGGTCGGGGTACGTGCGCTGCGCGGCCGCCACCGCGCGTCGAAGCGAGCGCGCTGTCCAGGAGTCCATGGGAACGACGGACAGCGCGGCGGCGATCACCGACGCGAGCCCGGCCCCCACCATCGCGGCGGCCACCCCGGCCGCCACCGCCTGGCCGCCGTAGATGCCCTCCCCGTCATGACTGACCCGCCCGTCCACCGCGACCAGACGCGCCGCCTCGTACGGTCGGCCCGCCGCGAAGACACCGAACGGTGCCGCTCTTATCGCCAGACCGTCACTCCAGGCGTGCCGGTGCTGGGCGGAGATCGGGGCGGCGAGGCCCCGGCGCAGGTTCTCCAGCGTGCCCCGCTCACTGAACCCGGCGCCACGGAACGGCCCCTCGTCCAGATCGGCGATCCACAGATGCCAGGCCCGCTCCACCTGGTTGACGGTCAGCGCCGAACCGTGCCGGGCGAGCAGCAGCCCGGAGAAGATCGCGTACTCCGTGTCGTCCGTGCCCGCGGGGTCGTCGCTCACGAAGCCTTCGATCCGGCCCCAGCGACGGCGGATCTCGGACGGCCGCAGGTTCTCCGCCGGTGCGCCCAGCGCGTCGCCGACCGCGAGACCGAGCAGGGAACCCCTGGCCCGGTCGCCCAGGTCCCCCCGCGCACCCGCACCCGCACCCGCGCCCCGGTCCGCGCCGCCCCCCGCCGCCGGTGCGCCGTGCCGTGCCGCCGCCGTGCCGCCGGTCCGCGGCTCTGCCGGATTTCCTGCAATCGACTCCATCGCGTCGACCCTTCGCTCACACCGAGCCAGTTCTCGTTCGCTCGATCTGTGCCACGCAGAGCCCCGACAGAGGCCGATAATCACAACAAAAGGGCCAGTTGGATGACGGCTCGGCGTCGGTAAGGCAGGCCGTACTCACCTGGTCACGGGGGCGGGTAAGTACGGCCTGCCTTGCTGGCGGGGGCCCCATTTCGTGCGTACTTTCGACGGTGTTGAGCGGGGGCGGAGCGCGTGAAACCCGCTGCCGGAGAAGGGGAGAGCTGTGTCCATCATCGAGACCGACGCCGTACTGCACGAGGCGCACCGAGACAACCACACCCACCGCGATGTGAACGGCGGCTGGCTGCGCCCTGCGGTGTTCGGTGCCATGGACGGGCTGGTCTCCAACCTCGCGCTGATGACCGGCGTCGCGGGTGGTGCCGTCTCCCAGCAGACGATCGTGATCACCGGTCTGGCGGGCCTGGCCGCCGGCGCGTTCTCCATGGCGGCCGGCGAATACACCTCCGTCGCCTCGCAGCGCGAGCTCGTCGAGGCCGAACTCGACGTCGAACGGCGCGAGTTGCGCAAGCACCCCAAGGACGAGGAACGGGAGCTCGCCGCACTCTACGAGTCCCGTGGCGTCGAGCCGGGCCTCGCGCGCGAGGTCGCACGGCAGCTGTCGCGCGACCCGGAGCAGGCCCTGGAGATCCACGCCCGCGAGGAACTCGGCATCGACCCGGGCGATCTGCCCTCGCCGCTCGTCGCCGCCGTGTCCTCATTCGGCGCGTTCGCACTGGGTGCCCTGCTGCCCGTACTTCCGTACCTGCTCGGCGCGAGTGCGCTGTGGCCGGCCGTGCTGCTCGCACTGGTCGGGCTGTTCGCCTGCGGTGCGGTGGTCGCCAGGGTGACGGCGCGCAGCTGGCTGTACAGCGGGCTGCGGCAGCTGGTGCTCGGCGGCGCCGCCGCGGCGATCACCTACGGTCTCGGCACACTGTTCGGCGTGGCCCTCGGAAGCTGACGCCCCTCGGCGGGAAGCATCACATCGAGTCCGTCCGGCTGAAGGCTTTGTCCTTGAACGCCGGACGGGCTTCGTTTCGGCAGCGCGTCCGCCATTCGTAACGCGTCCGCCATGCGTGTGACGTACGTCTTGGTGACCGCCTCTGGGCGGAACGGCATCCTCCCACGTAAAATGAGTCTCTATACAGGGCTCCACATAAGTAGCCATTACCCGGCGGTTTCGTTTCCATTGCCGCCGGGCATGAGCCGTAGACACCGCAGGCAACGACGCCTGCTCTCTGCGGTCCCCCCCCCCCCCGGGCGCCGATCCTCCGACTGCGACCCTCACCGCCTCAGGCAGTGTCCGCATGTTGGAACGAACTATCCGCTTCTTGAGAAGCGCCCCATCATGTAAACCTGCACGAAATTTCGCAGAGGGCCAACGTCGTCCCTCGGCACTGCATATGCCACGACGACGACGGGAGAGCCGATGCGTACTGACGCCTGGTCGCCCATGGACGGTCGCCCCGCCCAGCAGGGGATGTACGACCCCCGTAACGAGCACGACGCCTGTGGTGTCGGGTTCGTGGCCACTCTGACCGGTGTGGCCAGCCATGAGCTGGTCGAGCAGGCGCTGACCGTACTGCGCAACCTCGAACACCGCGGTGCCACCGGATCCGAGCCCGACTCCGGCGACGGAGCCGGAATCCTCCTCCAGGTGCCGGACACCTTCCTCCGCGACGAGGTCGCCTTCGACCTCCCCGAGGCCGGCGCCTACGCCGTCGGAATCGCCTTCCTGCCCGCGGACGACGCCACCGAGGCCGTCCGGAAGCTGGAGAAGATCTCCGCCGAGGAGGGCCTCAAGGTCCTCGGCTGGCGCCAGGTCCCGGTCACCCCGGACATCCTCGGCAACGGCGCCCGCGCCACCATGCCCGAGTTCCGCCAGCTCTTCGTCGCGGACGGCGCGAGCACCGGCATCGCACTCGACCGCAGGGCCTTCGTGCTGCGCAAGCGCGCCGAGCGGGAGGCCGGGGTGTACTTCCCCTCGCTCTCCGCGCGCACGATCGTCTACAAGGGCATGCTCACCACGGGGCAGCTGGAGCCGTTCTTCCCGGACCTCTCCGACCGGCGCTTCGCCACCGCCGTCGCGCTGGTCCACTCGCGCTTCTCCACGAACACCTTCCCGAGCTGGCCGCTCGCCCACCCGTACCGCTTCGTCGCGCACAACGGCGAGATCAACACGGTCAAGGGCAACCGCAACTGGATGAAGGCCCGCGAGTCCCAGCTCGCGTCGAGTGCGTTCGGCTCCGCCGACAACGGGCACGGCGGTACGGAGCAGCTCGACCGGATCTTCCCCGTCTGCACCCCCGACGCCTCCGACTCCGCCTCCTTCGACGAGGTCCTGGAGCTGCTCCACCTCGGCGGCCGTTCGCTGCCGCACTCGGTGCTGATGATGGTCCCCGAGGCGTGGGAGAACCACGATTCGATGGACCCGGCCCGGCGTGCCTTCTACCAGTACCACTCCACGATGATGGAGCCCTGGGACGGCCCGGCCTGCGTCACCTTCACCGACGGCACCCAGGTCGGCGCGGTCCTGGACCGCAACGGTCTGCGCCCCGGCCGCTACTGGGTCACCGACGACGGCCTCGTCGTGCTCTCCTCCGAGGTCGGTGTCCTGGACATCGACCCCGCGAAGGTCGTCCGCAAGGGCCGCCTCCAGCCCGGCAGGATGTTCCTGGTCGACACCGCCGAGCACCGCATCATCGAGGACGACGAGATCAAGGCCGCGCTCGCCGCCGAGCAGCCGTACGAGGAATGGCTGGCGACCGGCGAGATCGAGCTGGAGGACCTCCCCGAGCGGGAGCACATCGTGCACACGCACGCCTCCGTCACCCGCCGCCAGCAGACCTTCGGCTACACCGAGGAAGAGCTCCGCGTCATCCTCGCCCCGATGGCCCGCACCGCCGGCGAGCCGCTCGGCTCCATGGGCACGGACTCCCCGATCGCGGCCCTGTCCGAGCGCCCACGGCTGCTCTTCGACTACTTCACCCAGCTGTTCGCCCAGGTCACCAACCCGCCGCTGGACGCCATCCGTGAGGAGCTCGTCACCTCGCTGCGCTCCACGCTGGGCCCGCAGGGCAACCTGCTGGAGCCGACCGCCGCATCGTGCCGCAGCGTCACGCTGCCGTTCCCGGTGATCGACAACGACGAGCTTGCCAAGCTGATACACATCAATGCCGACGGCGACATGCCGGGCATGAAGGCCGCCACGCTCTCCGGGCTCTACCGGGTCGGCGGCGGTGGCGACGCCCTCGCGGAGCGGATCGAACAGATCCGCGCCGAGGTCGACGCCGCCATAGAGGACGGCGCCCGCCTCGTCGTCCTGTCCGACCGGCACTCCGACGCCGAGCACGCCCCGATCCCGTCGCTGCTGCTCACCTCGGCCGTCCACCACCACCTCATCCGCACCAAGCAGCGCACCCAGGTGGGGCTGCTGGTCGAGGCCGGAGACGTCCGCGAGGTCCACCACGTCGCGCTGCTGATCGGCTACGGCGCCGCCGCGGTCAACCCGTACCTGGCGATGGAGTCCGTCGAGGACCTGGTCCGCGCCGGTACGTTCATCGAGGGCATCGAGCCCGAGAAGGCCATCCGGAACCTGATCTACGCGCTCGGCAAGGGCGTCCTCAAGGTCATGTCCAAGATGGGCATCTCGACGGTCGCCTCCTACCGCGGCGCCCAGGTCTTCGAGGCCGTCGGCCTGGACGAGGGCTTCGTCGCGAAGTACTTCAACGGCACCGCCACCAAGATCGGCGGCGCGGGCCTCGACGTCATCGCCCGGGAAGTCGCCGCCCGCCACGCCAAGGCCTACCCGGCGTCCGGCATCTCCGCCTCGCACCGCGCGCTGGAGATCGGCGGCGAGTACCAGTGGCGCCGCGAGGGCGAGCCGCACCTGTTCGACCCGGAGACGGTCTTCCGCCTCCAGCACGCCACGCGCAACAAGCGGTACGACATCTTCAAGAAGTACACCGACCGGGTGAACGAGCAGTCCGAGCGCCTGATGACGCTCCGTGGCCTGTTCAACTTCAGGAGCGACCGCGAGTCGATCCCGGTCGACGAGGTCGAGCCCGTCTCCGACATCGTCAAGCGCTTCTCCACCGGCGCCATGTCGTACGGCTCGATCTCCCGCGAGGCGCACGAGACCCTCGCCATCGCCATGAACCAGCTGGGCGGCAAGTCCAACACCGGTGAGGGCGGTGAGGACGCCGACCGGCTCTACGACCCGGCGCGCCGCTCGTCCATCAAGCAGGTCGCCTCCGGCCGCTTCGGTGTGACCAGCGAGTACCTGGTCAACGCGGACGACATCCAGATCAAGATGGCGCAGGGTGCCAAGCCCGGCGAGGGCGGCCAGCTGCCCGGCCACAAGGTCTACCCGTGGGTCGCCAAGACCCGGCACTCCACCCCGGGTGTCGGGCTGATCTCGCCGCCGCCGCACCACGACATCTACTCCATCGAGGACCTGGCTCAGCTGATCCACGACCTCAAGAACGCCAACCCGGCGGCCCGCATCCACGTGAAGCTGGTCTCCGAGGTCGGCGTCGGCACCGTCGCCGCGGGTGTCTCCAAGGCGCACGCGGACGTCGTCCTGATCTCCGGCCACGACGGCGGAACGGGTGCCTCCCCGCTCACCTCGCTGAAGCACGCGGGCGGCCCCTGGGAGCTCGGGCTCGCCGAGACCCAGCAGACCCTGCTGCTCAACGGCCTGCGCGACCGCATCGTCGTGCAGACCGACGGCCAGCTGAAGACCGGTCGCGACGTCATCATCGCCGCGCTGCTCGGCGCCGAGGAGTTCGGTTTCGCGACCGCGCCGCTCGTCGTCTCCGGCTGCGTCATGATGCGTGTCTGCCACCTCGACACCTGCCCGGTCGGCATCGCCACCCAGAACCCGGTCCTGCGGAGTCGGTTCTCCGGCAAGGCCGAGTACGTCGTCAACTTCTTCGAGTTCATCGCCCTGGAAGTCCGCGAGCTCCTCGCCGAGCTCGGCTTCCGTACGATCGAAGAGGCCGTCGGCCACGCCGAGCTGCTGGACACCGACCGTGCGATCACGCACTGGAAGGCGCAGGGCCTCGACCTGGAGCCCCTGTTCCACGTCCCCGAGCTGCCCGAGGGCGCGGTCCGTCACCAGCTGATCGAGCAGGACCACGGTCTCGCCAAGGCGCTCGACAACGAGCTGATCAAGCTGGCCGCCGACGCACTGAACGCGCAGAGCGCCGAGGCCGCCCAGCCGGTCCGGGCCCAGATCGCGATCCGGAACATCAACCGGACCGTCGGCACCATGCTCGGCCACGAAGTGACGAAGAAGTTCGGCGGCGCCGGTCTGCCGCAGGACACCATCGACATCACCTTCACCGGCTCGGCCGGCCAGTCGTTCGGCGCGTTCGTGCCGAGCGGTGTGACGCTGCGACTGGAGGGCGACGCCAACGACTACGTCGGCAAGGGCCTCTCCGGCGGGCGCGTCATCGTCCGCCCGGACCGTGGCGCCGAGCACCTCGCCGAGTACTCCACCATCGCGGGCAACACCATCGCCTACGGCGCGACCGGCGGCGAACTGTTCCTGCGCGGCCGGACCGGTGAACGGTTCTGCGTCCGCAACTCCGGCGCGACCGTCGTCTCCGAGGGCGTGGGCGACCACGGCTGCGAGTACATGACCGGCGGCCACGCCGTCGTGCTCGGCGAGACCGGACGCAACTTCGCCGCAGGCATGTCGGGCGGAGTCGCGTACGTCATCGACCTGGACCGCGACAACGTCAACGTCGGCAACCTCGGCGCGATCGAGGCCCTCTCCGACACCGACGAGCAGTGGCTGCACGACGTCGTGCGCCGCCACCAGGAGGAGACCGGTTCCACGGTCGCCGAGAAGCTGCTCGCCGAGTGGGACACCGCGGTGGCCCGCTTCAGCAAGATCATCCCGTCCACGTACAAGGCAGTGCTCGCCGCCAAGGACGCCGCTGAGCTCGCCGGTCTCTCCGAACAGGAGACCACCGAGAAGATGATGGAGGCGGCGACCCATGGCTGACCCCAAGGGCTTCCTGACCACCGGGCGCGAGGTCGCCGAGACCCGCCCCGTGGGCGAGCGCGTCAAGGACTGGAACGAGGTCTACGTTCCGGGCTCGCTGCTCCCGATCATCAGCAAGCAGGCCGGCCGCTGCATGGACTGCGGCATCCCGTTCTGCCACAACGGCTGCCCGCTCGGAAACCTCATCCCCGAGTGGAACGACTACGCCTACCGCGAGGACTGGTCGGCCGCGTCCGAGCGCCTGCACGCCACGAACAACTTCCCGGAGTTCACCGGGCGGCTCTGCCCGGCCCCCTGCGAGTCGGCGTGCGTGCTCGGCATCAACCAGCCGGCCGTCACCATCAAGAACGTCGAAGTCTCCATCATCGACAAGGCATGGGACAGCGGCGACGTCACCCCGCAGCCGCCCGAGCGGCTCTCCGGCAAGACCGTCGCCGTCGTCGGTTCGGGTCCGGCCGGTCTCGCCGCGGCCCAGCAGCTGACCCGGGCCGGCCACACGGTCGCCGTCTTCGAGCGCGCGGACCGCATCGGGGGCCTCCTCCGGTACGGCATCCCCGAGTTCAAGATGGAGAAGTCGCACATCAACCGCCGTATCGAGCAGATGCGGGCGGAAGGCACCAAGTTCCGTACGGAGGTGGAGATCGGCAAGGACATCGACGCCGCCAAGCTCCGCCGCCGCTACGACGCGGTCGTCATCGCCGCGGGCGCCACCGTCTCCCGCGATCTGCCGGTCCCGGGTCGTGAGCTGAACGGCGTGCACTTCGCCATGGAGTACCTGCCGCTCGCCAACAAGGTGCAGGAGGGCGACCTGACGGTCTCCCCGATCACCGCGGAGGGCAAGCACGTCGTCGTCATCGGCGGCGGCGACACCGGCGCCGACTGCGTGGGCACCGCCCACCGCCAGGGCGCGCTCTCCGTCACCCAGCTGGAGATCATGCCCCGGCCGGGCGAGGACCGGAACGCCAACCAGCCCTGGCCGACCTTCCCGATGCTCTACAAGGTCACCTCGGCGCACGAGGAGGGCGGGGAGCGCGTGTACTCCGTCTCCACCACCCACTTCGAGGGCGACGAGGACGGCAACGTCCAGGCGCTGCACCTGGTCGAGGTGGAGTTCAAGGACGGCAAGCTGGAGCAGAAGCCCGGCACCGAGCGGAAGATCCCCGCCCAGCTCGTCACCCTGGCCATGGGCTTCACCGGCACCGACCAGTCCAACGGCCTGGTCCAGCAGTTCGGCCTGGAGCTCGACGCGCGCGGCAACGTCGCGCGCGACGCGGACTACGCCACCAACGTCGACGGAGTCTTCGTCGCCGGTGACGCGGGCCGCGGCCAGTCCCTCATCGTGTGGGCCATCGCCGAGGGCCGCTCCGCGGCGCGCGGCGTGGACCGCTTCCTGACCGGAGCCAGCGCCCTGCCGGCCCCGATCCGCCCGACGGACCGTGCCCTGACGGTCTGATCACACGGCACACAAGACGTCCCGTACAAAGGCGTACGGAACTGAACGCGGCGCCTGCCCGTCCCCGACCGGACGATCTCGGCAGGCGCCGCGGTGCGTTCCGGGACGGGCGGACCGCTCACCCGGTCAACGCCGACGTCTTGAGCACCACCAGCAGCACCAGCACGGCGAGCAGCACCACACCCGCGGCCGCCTGGGTCGACGTACGCTGCTTCGCCGGGGCGTACGCGTACGCGACCGTGACGGCGGCGCCCGTCAGCAGCCCGCCCAAGTGGCCCTGCCACGAGGTGAATCCGGCCGAGATCAGCATCCAGATCAGGAACCCGGCCATGAACCGGTTCACCGCCTGCATGTCGCGGCCCAGGCGCCGGTTGATGACGTAGAACGCCGCGCCGAGACCGAAGACCGCACCCGAGGCACCCACCGTGCTGTCGAACGGCGCGATCAGATACACCAGGACCGAACCGCCCAGCGCGGACAGCAGATACAGCGCGAGATAACGGGCCCGGCCGAGCTGCTCCTCGACGACGCGACCCAGATTCCACAGCGCGTACATGTTGAAGAGGATGTGCAGCACCCCGAACGGCAGCGAGCCGAAGGACGATTCGCCCGGTGGGAGATGGAGGAAGGCCCCGGTCAGCAGCCGGTACCACTCGCCGCCCACCACACCGATCACATCGAAGCCGGGGAAGTCCCCGGCCTCGTAGACGTACTGGGCGCCGTCCGGGCCGTTCATGCCCGCGCCGAGCATCGCGAACCGGTCGACGATCCCCGGACGGACCAACTCGCCCAGATACACCAGGATGTTGAGGCCCATCAGCACGTACGTGACGAGCGGCACCGCGCTCCTGGGCACCGCACCGCCGAACACCGTGCGCGCCTGCCGGACCGAGCGCTGCCCCTCCTTCACGCACTCCACGCAGTGGTGGCCGACGGCGGCCTCACGCATGCAGTCGGGGCAGATGAAGCGTTCGCAGCGCGTGCAGCTCACATACGTCTCGTACGACGGATGGCGAAAACAGGTGGTGACCGCGGCCTCCACGGCAGGCTCCTTCACGGTGGGCAGACACGAGCGGCCGGTGGGGACGGCGGCGATCAAGATAGCGAACGCCGCCGCCCGGGACGGATCCGGGTGCCTTACGCTCGGTGTTCTCAGTGTTCTGACACGTCGGGGATTCGGAGAACGCGCATGGTCGGCTCGTCCGCCACAACAGGTCCGGCCATCAGCCTGCGCAAGATCGAGGAGACCGCCCCCGCGCTGGCCGGCCTCTACAAGAGCGCGTCGGTGTCGCTGACGAAGCGCGGCATGAGCGGCGAACGGGCCGCGGTCTACCTGGTGCTCGACTACTCCGGCTCGATGAAGGAGTACTACAAGGACGGCAGCGTCCAGGCCCTGGCGGACCGGGTGCTGGGTCTCGCGGCGCATCTCGACGACGACGGCCGCGTGCCCGTCGTCTTCTTCTCCACCGGCGTCGACGCCCTCACCGACATAGCCCTGGACAACCACCGCGGCCGGGTCGACGCGATCGTGGCGGGCCTCGGACACATGGGGAAGACCAGCTACCACCTGGCCATGGACGCGGTCATCGACCACTACCTCGACAGCGGCTCGACCGCCCCCGCACTCGTCGTCTTCCAGACCGACGGCGGCCCGATCAGCAAGCACGCGGCGGAACGCTATTTGTGCAAGGCGGCCAAACTGCCGCTGTTCTGGCAGTTCATCGGCTTCGGCAACAAGCGGAGTACGCAGTTCGACTTCCTGCGCAAGCTCGACGAACTGGCCGTACCCGCCAAGCGCCCCGTCGACAACGCCGGCTTCTTCCACGCCGGATCCGACCCGCGCAAGGTCCCGGACGCCGAGCTGTACGACCGGCTGGTCGCCGAATTCCCGCAGTGGCTGGCCGCGGCCCGGGCGCAGGGGATCGTCACGTGACGGCCCGGGTGCTGCGGGCGGCCGACCGTACGGCCACGCCCTGGAAGAACGGCGGGGGAGTCACCCGGGAGATCGCGGCGTACCCCGAGGGCGCACCGCTGGACACCTTCGACTGGCGGGTCAGCCTGGCCGATGTGTCCCAGGACGGGCCGTTCTCCTCGTTCCCCGGCGTCGACCGCACGCTGACCGTGGTCGAGGGCGCCGGGATGGACCTCATGGTGGGCGGCGAGCACCACATCGTCGACGAGCCGTACTGGCCGCACGAATTCCCCGGCGACCTGGAGACGTACGGCCGACTGCTCGGCGGCCCGGTCGTGAACTTCAATGTGATGTACCGCAGGGAGCGTACGAGCGCGGAGGTCGCGGTGGTACGCGGCACCGTCCTGCTGTCGGTGCCGCAGGGCGGGGCGGTGCTGGCCGTCGCGCTGGAGGACGGTGCGGTGCTCGACGGCCAGGACGTCGTCCTCGACCGCTACGACGCGTTGTTGGCGCAGGGGGAATCACCGGGGGTGCTCCGGACCCACGGGTGGGCGCTGTTGGTGACCCTGTCGAGGGGATGAGGCTTCGGGCGGACGAGCCGTCGGGCGGACGAACCTTCGGGCCGAGCGGAATTCCGGACAGGGGATGTCGGGATTCCAGGGTTCCATGGCCTCATGACACCGAGTTCCTGGAAAGAGTTCCAGTCCGCACAGCCGGCCTTCGCCGACACCGTCCGGGCCCGTTTCGGGCAGTACAAGCACCAGGTCCTGGCGACCCTGCGCAAGGACGGATCGCCGCGGGTGACCGGCCTGGAGGTGTACGTCCTCTTCGGTGAGCTGTGGCTCGGCATGATGCCGAACTCGCGCAAGGCGCTGGACCTGATGCGCGATCCGCGGTTCGCGATGCAGGCCAATCCGGGACCGGACGCCGAGATGGCCGACGGCGACGTCCGGGTCTCCGGCCGCGCGGTGGAGGAGACCGACCCCGGGATCCTGGCCCGCTTCACCGAGGAGGTGAAGCCGCCGGAGCCGTTCCACCTCTTCCGCGCGGAACTCCAGGAGGTGGTCCGTACGACGCTGGACTCCGATGAGCTGGTGGTACAGGTATGGCGGCCCGGAAAGCCCCTGCGCACGATCCGCCGGACCGGGGACGACAGCGCACCGTACGAATCCTGACCTCCGCCCGAGAGGGCGCCCGCCTCCTCGTCGACGACGCCTCCCGCGTCGGCGGGCGCCCGGAGCGGCCGGGACCGGGGGCCGGCTCGACCGGGCGGGTGTCCGGGGCGGTGTCCCGGCGGGCGGAGAATGGGCGCGTGCCTAACAAGAAGAAGCCCCAGGTGACCCCTGCGCCCGAGCGCCGCCGCGAACTGCTCGACACCGCCGCCGAGGTGTTCGCCGCGCAGGGATACAACGCCACCACCGTCCGCAAGATCGCGGACGCGGCCGGGATGCTCGCGGGCAGCCTCTACTACCACTTCGATTCCAAGGAATCGATGATCGACGAGATTCTCTCGACCTTCCTCGCCGAACTCTGGGAGGGGTACGACGCGGTGCTCGCCGCCGGACTCGGCCCCCGGGAGACCATCGAGGCCCTCGTCACCGAGTCCTTCCGGGAGATTGACCGGCACCGCGCCGCCGTCGCCATTTACCAGAAGGAGTCCAAGCACCTGGCCACCCAGCCGCGCTTCCAGTACCTCGTCGACTCCCAGCAGAAGTTCGAGAAGGCCTGGCTCGGCACGCTGGAACGCGGCGTCGCCGACCAGACCTTCCGCGCCGACCTCGACATCCGCCTGACCTACCGCTTCGTCCGCGACACCGTCTGGGTCGCGGCGTCCTGGTACCGGCCCGGCGGACAGCACAGTCCCGAGGAGATCGCCCGCCAGTACCTCTCGATGGTCCTGGACGGCATCGCCCTGGGCGCCTGACCCATGAGAGAGCGGCAGTGGCACACCTCCGGACGGGGCCGACGTCAACGGCGCGCGATCGCTCCGGGTCACCCGATCGGTGTAACGGCGCAGAATTGATGACGTCGATACTGCACGAGCCGGAGCCCGAACCGACGGCCTCCACGGCTCGCGGACCGATGCCGCCCAGCCGCCCCGACACCCGCCGCGGGAAAGTTTTCGGCGGCGTGTCGAGCCCGCTCCCGGCCAGTTGTCCCATGGGCCCGGACAAAAATCTGCCGTCCGGCGACGCGGCGTGTCCCACCGCTGACCGACAGATCGTGCTACGGTTGCCGTGTTGCAGTTTTGGTACCCATGAACATTATGTGCGCCTGACGGGAATGCTTCCTCAGGCGCATTATTGTTTTCCGGCTTTCTCCGGATGGGGCTCAATGCGGCGACTTGGAATTCGTAAAGTGCGGATTTCCGGCACTGCACCTCTTTTAGGAGAATGACATGGCTACTGGAACCGTGAAGTGGTTCAACTCGGAAAAGGGCTTCGGCTTCATCGAGCAGGACGGCGGCGGCGCCGACGTCTTCGCCCACTACTCCAACATCGCCACCTCGGGCTTCCGTGAGCTCCAGGAGGGCCAGAAGGTCTCCTTCGACGTCACGCAGGGCCAGAAGGGCCCGCAGGCGGAGAACATCGTCCCGGCCTAATTGCCGGACGCGTACCTCGCAGCCGGGGCCCGCACCGTGAAGGTGCGGGTCCCGGCTTGTGCTGTCCACGGGACAGGGTGAGGAAGCACCACCCGTCCCGCGGAGGTCCCCAGCACTCCTCGGCAGTCCCAAGCAGTCCCAAGCAGTTCCCAGGAATCCCTAGGAATCCTCAGGAATCCCCCAGGAGGGCAATTCCGTATGACCCGCTCCGAACGCCAGGACCGACCCGCCCGCAACCGCCCGTCGAGGGGGCGCGGCACGGCCCCGGCAAAGGCAACCGCTAAGGGTTCCGGCAAGGGATCCGGCAAAGCGTCGCCCCGTCGCAGGGCCACGCCGCCGCAGGGTGAGTTCGCCCTGCCCGAAACCATGACCCCCGCACTGCCCGCCGTCGAGGCGTTCGCCGAGCTGGACATGCCCGCAGCCCTGCTGAAGACCCTTGCCGCGCAGGGCGTCACCGATCCGTTCCCGATCCAGGGCGCCACCCTGCCGAACTCGCTCGCCGGCCGGGACATCCTCGGCCGCGGCCGCACCGGCTCCGGCAAGACCCTCGCCTTCGGCCTCGCGCTGCTGGCCCGTACCGGCGGACGGCGCGCCGAACCGCGCGCCCCGCTCGCGCTCGTCCTCGTGCCGACCCGCGAGCTCGCCCAGCAGGTCACCGACGCGCTGACGCCGTACGCCACGGCCGTGAACCTGCGCCTGGCCACCGTCGTCGGCGGCATGTCGATCAGCAAGCAGTCCGGCACGCTGCGCCGCGGCGCCGAGGTGCTCGTCGCCACTCCCGGCCGGCTGAAGGACCTCATCGAGCGTGGCGACTGCCGCCTCGACCAGGTCGCCATCACCGTCCTCGACGAGGCCGACCAGATGGCCGACATGGGCTTCATGCCGCAGGTCGTCGCCCTGCTCAAGCAGGTCGAGCCGGACGGTCAGCGGATGCTGTTCTCCGCGACGCTCGACAAGAACATCGACCGCCTCGTCAAGATGTTCCTGACGGACCCGGTCGTGCACTCGGTCGACCCGTCCGCCGGCGCGGTCACCACCATGGAGCACCACGTGCTGCACGTGGCCGACGAGACCGACAAGAAGGCCGTCGCCACCCGGATCGCCGCCCGTGACGGCCGGGTCATCATGTTCGTGGACACCAAGCGTGGTGCCGACCGCTTCGCCAAGCGGCTGCTGGCCAGCGGTGTACGGGCAGCCGCCCTGCACGGCGGGCGCTCGCAGCCGCAGCGCAACCGGACGCTGGACCAGTTCAAGAACGGCCAGGTCACCGCGCTCGTGGCGACGAACGTGGCGGCGCGTGGCATCCACGTCGACGACCTCGACCTGGTCGTGAACGTGGACCCGCCGACCGATCACAAGGACTACCTCCACCGGGGCGGGCGCACAGCGCGTGCCGGGGAGTCCGGCAGCGTCGTCACCCTGGTGCTGCCCGAGGAGAAGCGGGAGATGACCCGGCTGATGGCCGACGCGGGCATCGCCCCGCGGACCACCCGGATCAAGTCCAGCGACGAGGAACTCACCCGGATCACCGGGGCCCGTGAGCCGTCCGGCGTCGCGATCGTCATCGAGGTCCCGCAGCCGACGCAGCCGAAGCCGCGTACCCGGTCGGGCGGGGCGGCGGCCGGTGGCTCCGGCTTCCGCTCGGGCAGCCGCGGCCGGGGCCGGCGCGGTGGTGCCGGACAGGGCGGCGGCGCCGAGGGCCGGGGCGCGGGCGGTTCTTCCCGTGGCGCCGGTGCGGGCGCCGGTGCGAGTGGTGGCCGTGGCGGAGGTGAGGCGCGTGGTGCCGGGCGTTCCGGGGCCGGGCGTGGTGGTGCGGCGGCGGGGCGTGGCCGCAGGGCCGCGTAGCGCCGCGGACCGAGTGCGGTGACCGGGCGGATCCGTCCGGTCACCGCTCGGTCCTCAGCCGCCGGACGGCTGATTCCGGGGCGGAGCCCCGGTTGCTTCAGGTGGTGCAGTCCAGGACCGTCCGGCACAGTCCGCACCGGGCCCGAACCCGGCCGCGCACCGGAACGCGGATGCGCTGGTGGCAGGTGGGGCAGGCGAAGGAGACCCGGAGCCCTTGCGGGCCGCTCTCGAAGGCGTACGGGGCGCCGGAGCCCTGGGGCGCCACCGTGGCCGGGTGGTCCTGGGCGTGCCGCCGGTCCTTGGCGTAGCGGTGCCGGCCCGCCCAGCCCGCGGCCGTGAGGGGCGGCTGCCGGGTGTCGTGGAGGGCCTGGGCGCGGCCCTTGGTGTAGGCCGTGTACGCCTGCGGGCTCGTGAACCACGGGGAGGGGTCCTCGTCGAAGGCGAACGCCCGCTTGGCGAGGACGTATCCGAACTCCTCCGGGGTGAGATAGCCGAGCTTCTGGCTGGAGACGGCGTCCTCGCGGAACGCGTCCAGCAGCAGCCAGCCCGCGCCCAGGTACGTCGTCGCCGTGTCGGTGAGGATCTCGTTGTCGCGCGTACCGGGGAACTCCAGGCCGAGGCGGTGCAGCAGCACATGCATGACCTCGTGCGAGAGCGCGGCGCCGATGTCCCTGCGGTGGGTGCGGAAGCGGTCGTTGAGTTCGATGAAGTACTCGGGTCCCGCGGCGAGTTCGACACCGGCGGCGTGTTCCATCGCCCGGAAACCGACGATCATCCGGGCGTCCGGCAGATGTAGGTGCTGGACGATGGCGCGCGCCACCCGCTGGGCGCCGAGGTGCAGATCGTCCTGGTCGGAGAAGGCGGCGTCGGCGGGCGCCAGGCTCGTGGCGTAGCCGCGGACACCGTCGCACGACAGCCTCCGGTACAGCGCCGTGATCGCGGACCGGACGGTGTCGAGGTGGGGGAAGCCGTGGACCACCGGGCCGCCGCCCCGGCCGTTGCCCCGACTGTTGTCCCGGCCGTTCCCTTGGCCGTTCCCTCGGCTGCTGTCCGGCACGTCCCCACCACCTTTGACGCTCGAACCGGGCTCCACTGTAGCCGGAGCGTCAGGGATGATCTTGGCCGAAAAGTGAATCTTGTGGGCTGCGTGAGCATGTTCCGATAATCCGAAGCGCGTCTTTGTCGGGAGCATGACTATCGGGTGCGGTCCTGTCCGTGCCCGGCCCTCGGCGAGGGCACGTACACCCCCCACGACAAACCCCCCACGAAAGAAGGCAGTCCGTTGAAGCAGCTTCTGCGTGCGGTGAAAAGATGCTCCGTCATAGCCGCCGTGGTCCTCGCGGCCGTCAGCCTCCAGCCCGCCGGAGCCTCCGCGGCCCCCACCCCCGTCGTCGGCGGAACCCGCGCCGCCCAGGGCGAATTCCCCTTCATGGTCCGGCTGTCGATGGGCTGCGGCGGTGCCCTCTACGCCAAGGACATCGTCCTCACCGCCGCGCACTGCGTGAACGGCTCCGGCAGCAACACGTCCATCACCGCCACCGCGGGCGTCGTCGACCTGCAGTCCGCCAATGCGATCAAGGTCAAGTCCACCAAGGTCCTCCAGGCCCCCGGCTACAACGGCGCGGGCAAGGACTGGGCACTGATCAAGCTCGCCAAGCCCATCGACCTGCCGACCCTGAAGATCGCCACCAGCACCACGTACAACAACGGCACCTTCACCATCGCCGGCTGGGGCGCCGCCACCGAGGGCGGCGGCCAGCAGCGCTATCTGCTGAAGGCCACCGTGCCGTTCGTCTCCGACGCCGACTGCCAGGCCGCCTACGGCAGCGACCTGATCCCCGGTGAGGAGATCTGCGCCGGGCTGATCGACACCGGCGGCGTGGACACCTGCCAGGGCGACTCCGGCGGTCCCATGTTCCGCAAGGACAACGCCGGAGCCTGGATCCAGGTGGGCATCGTCAGCTGGGGCCAGGGCTGCGCCGAGCCCGGCTACCCGGGTGTGTACAGCGAGGTCTCGACGTTCGCCGCCGCCATCGCCTCCGCGGCGTCCACGCTCTGACCCCGCTCCCAGGCCCCGGCTCCTGCCACGGCCGGTGTCCGACTCACACCTGAACATCCCCGGGGGTGCCCGTCCGGACGGGC
>NZ_JBHVFF010000115.1:0-10158 GCF_042801895.1 Streptomyces sp. NPDC057543
GCTCCCGGACGGCACCGGCCTCGTGACGTCGCGGCCCAAGGCCTGGCGGTCCCCGCCTCCCCGAACCGCGGCAGGATGGTCCCCCCGCTCACACGGCGATTCCGGTATTGGCGCCCGTGTCCAGGAACGTCCGGGTCTCCTTCGAGGAGTTCGCCCAGCAGCAGTCCACCACGACCTTGTCGTCGGCGATCGTCTTGCGGAAGTCCTCCAGGCTGGTCGGGTCACATCAGTGTCCCTTGGCGACTTGATCCTGCCGCCGCGCCAAGGGGGCGGTGGCTGAACGGTGGCCCGAGATCAGGACGAGTCGCACGCGACGGACTCGCCCTCTCCGTAATAGGGGTGCAAGCACCGTCCATCAGCACGCGCCCGAGATGGCGGGCCCGACCAGCAGCGGTGCCATGGGATTCAACGAGGCATATGCAGTCACCCGACGCCGTTCTGCAGACCCCTGCCCGTGCAAAACGTCAGCCCATGACGGTTCGAGAGGCGGCACCCTCAGCCATGGGCCGTTTGCGGGAGAACGCCCCTAGGTTGATGACGATGCCGGTGTGTTCACCTGTGTACCGCAGCGGATCGCGGTCGTGGTCGTGGCCGGCCTCGACGCGGTCGACCAGGGCGGCGAGGAACCGGCCCGCCAGGGGAGCGTTCTTGAACTGGTTGCCGCTCGTTCCCATGGCGACATAGAAGCCGGCCAGATCGGTGCGGTCGTAGATGGGGGACCAGTCGTCGGCGGCGTCGTAGACACCGGCGATGCCGGTCGGCCGGTTCGGGACGCGGAGGAGCGGGAATCGGCGTGCGGCCCTGGTCACTTGGGCGTCGAAACGGGCGGCCGTCGGGTGCGGGTTGCACCTGTCGGGATCGTCGAGCCACTCCATAGGGTCGCAGGCGGGCAGCGTGCTGCCGATGAGGAGGTGTCCGCCGAGGGGGCGCAGGTAGGTCCCAAGGTCGACATCGGCCACGATCAGGCCGAGCGTAGTCTTGGCGCCGCCCGGGCTCGACGAGGTTGTGTCGCCCTGGCGGACCGGTGCGGCCACCTGGTGGACTTCTTGGCGCAGCGGGCGCACTCCGACGGTGAACTCGGCTCCGACCTCGGCCATCCGGTTGAACGCGCCCGACCAGGGCCCGGCGGCGTTGATCACCACTGGTGCCGTGATTGCGGTGCCGTCGGCGAGCCGGATGCCCGCCACCCGGTCCTCGCTGCGCAGGACACCGACGACTGTGCGATGGAAGAGGAAGCGCGCCCCGATGCGGGCCGCCGCGTCCGCGAGATTCTGTGCTGCGAGCTGGGGATCGTCGACGAAGCCCGCATCGGGTGTGAACAGCGCGCCGAGTTCCCCTTCCGGGCCGGAGAAGAACGCCTCGTCGAGCAGGGGCTTGGGGGGTCCGTAGCGTCCCGCGTCGATGCCGGGGATCCGACTGCGCAGCGTTGCGGCATCCCAGCGCTCGTACGGCACGCCAGCACGCTCGAACAGTGCGATGACCTCCGACGTCCCGGAGCCCGGCGCGTCGAAGAGTACCGCTCCGGTCCGCCGGAACGCCGCCAGGCCAGGGCCCTGCATGGTGCCCAGGTGCTCCGCCCATCGTGCCCAGCAGTGCTGGGATTCCCAGGCGGTGGCGACACCGTCCCAGGTCGAGTAGTTGAAACGGATGATCGCGCTCGAGGCGCTGGTGGATCCGTGGCCGACGCCGCCGGACTTCTCGACGACCACTACGCGCCGACCGGTGCGCGCCAGTTCCAGTGCCACCGCGGCACCGATGACACCGGCGCCCACGACGACCGCGTCCGCGCCGGACGGAAGCGTGTCCGGTTCCCTGTCCGTCATGACGGCAGGTCCCCCGGGGTTCGCGGAGCCCGGTCGCCGTTCGCGTCCGGGTGGACGCTGCCGGCGTGGGGCGGGCAGTCGCCGACGCGATACGGGAAGTGGCACGCGGCGCGGTGCGGCTGTCCGGCCGCATCCTGCTGGGGGTCCCGTGCGGCGCAGACGTCCCGTCCGGGACGCCGGCTCGGCCCGTCGGGGCAGCGCGGATGAAAGCGGCATCCGGTCGGTGGCGATGCGGGGTCGGGCACCTCTCCGGGAAGAAGCGGTTCCCCGACCGGTCGTCGTCCGGCGTGCAAGCTCGGCACGGCGGACAGCAGCGTTCGGGTGTAGGGGTGCCGTGGGCTGCGCAGCAGGCTCTCGGTGGAGGCGGTCTCGACGATCCGACCGAGATACATCACGGCGACGGCGTCCGACACATGGCGGACGGCGGCGAGGTCATGGCTGATGAACAGCATGGCGAAGCCCATGCGTCGTTGCAGATCCCGAAGCATGGTGAGGAGCGCCGCCCGGACCGACACGTCGAGAGCCGAGGTGATCTCGTCGGCGATGAGAACCGCCGGATCGACGGCGAGCGCGCGGGCGACGGCCACGCGTTGGCGCTGGCCGCCCGAGAGCTGCCGCGGCACACGGTCGGCGCAGCCGGCGTCGAGACCGACCAGTTCCAGCAGCCCGCTGATGCGCTGTTCGCGGCTGCGGTGGTCGAGCCGGACGAAGGCCCCGGCTGATTCGGCGATTGACTGACGGACCGTCATGCGCGGGTCCAGTGCCGTGTCCGGGTCCTGGAACACCAGTTGGACCTGTTGCCCCAACCGACGCCGATCGGCCGCCCGGTGCCCACGGTACTCCCGCCCAGCGACCGTGATCCGCCCGGCGCACGGGCTGTCCAGCCCGACGACCGCACGTGCCAGGGTGGACTTTCCCGAACCGGACTCGCCGACCAGGCCGACCGTCGTGCCTTGGGGAACCTCCAGTGACACTTCGTCCACTGCCGTGATCGGCCCGAACGGCCCGTGGTGGCGAACAGTGACGTCGTACAGCGCCAACCCTGTCACTTCCATCGGTCCTCCACCTCTTCGGTCTCACGTTGTCCGCAGAGCAGCGCCGGGGGCAGCGGTCGCCAGCAGGCGACCTCGTGCCCCGGGTCGAGCAGGGACAACACGGGGCTCTCCACGGCGCACCGGTCCAGTCGATGCGGACAGCGGTCATAAAATGGGCAGCCCGGGACCACACCGTACGGATCGGGCGGCCCTCCCTCGATGGTGCGCAGGGGGCGGTCGCGGTCCGCGGCCAAGTCCGGGACCGAGGCGACGAGCATCCGCGTGTACGGATGCCGTGCGCCGGCCGCCAGCTCATGGGCAGGAAGGTTCTCCACGATCGTCCCCCCGTACATGACCAGAGCCCGGTCGCAGGCGTCGGCCACCAGGGCGATGTCGTGGCTGATGAAGAGGATCGCGGTGGCGTCGTCGTGCCGGATACGGCGGAGCAGGTCCATGATCTGCCGCTGCACGGTGACGTCCAGGGCTGTCGTCGGCTCGTCCGCGATGATGAGGTCGGGCCGCATCATCGAAGCGGCAGCGATCGCCACTCGCTGGCGCTGACCGCCGGAGAGCTGAAAGGGACGGGACCGCAGCAACCGACGCCCGCCGGGCAGCGCGACCCGCTGAAGCTGCGCCAGGGCCTGCTCGACGGCCTGGGCGCGAGGGGTGCCATGGTGCGCACGCACGGCCTCCGTCATCTGCGTTCCGATGCGGAGCGACGGGTTGAAGGCCGAGGCCGGGTTCTGGAAGATCATCGCCATTCCCGTCGCCAGATGCCTGCGTCGCTCTTTGCGTGTCGAAGACTCGGCGTCCGCGCCGAGGAACCGGTGGGTACCCCAGGTCGCGCAGGCGCCGTCCGGCAGCAGGTCGGCGATGGCAAGCGCCGTCAGCGACTTGCCGGATCCGGACTCGCCGACCAGGCCGACCATCTCACCGCGCCGCAGAGCGAGGGTGACACCGCGGACGGGCCGGACCACCCGGTCCCCCGAGGGAAGGGCGACCCGCAGATCCTCCACCTCCAGCACGTGGTCCACGGATTCTGGTCGGTCGGCGTGTGCCGGGTGTACCGCGGGTTCTTCCAGCTGCCGTGTGCGGGCGCGTCGCGCGGCGGCTCCGGCCAGCACCTCGCCGAGCAGTTGGAAGGCCACACTGGCGTAGACGATGGCGACGCCGGGTGCCACGGCGGGCAGAGGTTCGGTGTAGATGCGGTCCAGCCCCTGGCTCAGCAGGAGCCCCCAGTCGTACGAAGGGGGCTGCACTCCCAGTCCGAGGAAGCTCAGCCCCGACAGGGCCACGAGTGCCGAGCCCGCGGCGACTGTGGTGTTGAGCATCAGCGGTTCGGCGATGTGGGGCAGGACATGGCGCAGGAGGAGCCGGTGGCGACGCAGGCCCAGCACGCGTGCCGCCGCCATGAAGTCGGTTCCGGCCACTCCGGCAGCAAGGGTCTGCGTGATCCGCGCGAAGCCCGGTGCACTGGCGACGGCGAGTGCGAACACCGCCCCACCCGCCCCCGCGCCGAAGAGGGCCGCGAAGAACATCGCGACGAGAAGCGCGGGAAATGCCAGTAGGAGGTTGATCAGGGCTCCCAGCAGGCGGCGGGCGCGCCCGCCCACGACGGCGGTGAGCGCGCCCAGCGTGATCCCGGCCACCGCCCCGAGGAGCGTGGCCGCGACTGCCAGCAGCAGGGAGAGCCAAGTCGCCGAGAGCAGCCGGGCGAGCAGGTCGCGCCCGAGATGGTCCGTGCCGAGCAGATGACTTGCAGTGGGCCCCCGCAACACCGCCGACGGGTCCGGACGGTCGGCGGCCTGCCCCCACAGCACCGCCCCCGCAATGGCCAGTACGGCGAGCGATCCGAGCATCGCCAGGGTGATCACGCCCATGGGCGAGGCCCAGACCGACCGGGACGCGCGAGACCTGCCGGCGGTGGCACCCGGCGTGGAAGGGGGAGGGGGAAACAGCACCATCGGATCACGTCTTCCGGATGACCGATCGGGGGTCGAGCAGCGCGAGGGCCAGATCGACCAGGAAGTTCACCACGAGGACGGCCGAGCCCAGCACCAGAACCGACGCCTCGACGACCGCGTAGTCCTGCGCGGCCACGGATTGTGCCATTGCCGAACCGATGCCCGGCCAGGCGAACACCTTCTCGACCAATACGGTCCCCGCGATCAGGGCCGGCAAGAGATTCCCGGCGAGCGTCAGGGACGCGGTCAGCGTGTTCGGTGCCACGTGGCGCAGATAGAGCGGGACGGCGGGCAGCCGTTTCGCGCGGGCGGCACGCAGATAGTCCGTCGCGAGAACCTTGAGCGTCTCCACCCGTACGATCCGCAGTAGAACCGCAGTCGGAGCGAGCGCCAGCGCGAGCACGGGCAGCACGTAGGACTGAGGACCGAGGTCGCCGGCTACCGGGAAGATGCGCAGGGCGACCGCCAGTCCCGCGGTGAGACCCGCCGCGAGCACGAAGTCCGGCATGCCCGCCATGGCGGAGGTGGTGGCGGTGAACGCCAGCTCCGCCCGGGGCCGCCGCCCTCCGCGTGTCCACACCGCGGCGAGCAGCCCCCCGGGGAGGGCGACGACGAGTACGCAGGCGAACGCCAGGACAGCCAGCAGCAAGGTGGCCGGCAGACGTGCCCTGACCAGGTCGGCCACCGGCTCGCCGGTCACCAAAGAGACCCCGAGGTCCCCGTGGGCCAGATGGCGCAGATACTGCCGGTACTGTGCCAACAGGCCATGATCCAGACCGAGTTCGTGTCGTTTGGCCGCTACGAGGTCCGGCGGGGCATCCACCCCCAGCGCGGCCCGGACGGGGTCACCGGGTACCAGCCGGATCATCGCGAAGGAAGCGGTGACGACCACGAAGAGGGAGACCGTCAGCCGCACCGCACGCCGGCAGCAGAACACCACCCACGGGTGGCACCGGGCCAGGGTGCCGAGCCGCGCGGACACGGTCGTCATGGGAGACCTCCTCGACTGGTGGTGCGCGGTCGTGTGCGGCGTCCGCCGCCGCTATCTGTGCAGGCGGATGCTGGTCGGTACGATCTGACCGCCCGGCGCGACGGCGAAGGTCGTCCGGTAGCCGTATACCGTGCTCGTGCCGTCGGCGATGGGGAGCGCATCGGCCGAGCGGAACAGCGCCGCGGCGGCCCTGTTCCAGTCCGCACAGCTGGCCGTGCCCGGTGCGCGCAGGGCGAGGGCGACGAAGCGGTCGTAGGCGCGGTTGGCGACATACGCGAAGTTGAGCCCCCCGGACGGCGGCGAGCCGGAGAAGTACGGGACGAGCTGCGCGGGCAGCGGCGGACCCGGCGAGCTGCCGACCACGACGTCGAAGTCGCCGCTTTGGTACATGGCCTGTACCACCGCGTTGCTGCTCTCGCTGACGAGGTCGACATCCGCGCCCAGCGCCTGCCAGGTGGCGGCCATCAGTTCGGCGACCGACGGAAGGGTGGAGCCGAAGTCGGCGCTGCTGAGCAGCCGCAGCCGCAGCGGCCTGCTGTGCTTCACCAGCCTGCCCCGTGCGTTCTTCGTCCAGCCCGCGGCGCCCAAAGCCCCCACGGCACTGTGCGAGGGCAGGTTCCCGGCGGCCACGTCGGCGTGGCAGACGGAGTCCGCAGCGGTCAGATGGCTGGCGGGCGTTCCGTCGCCGCCGATCGCCACATTGGCGAGGCCCTTGCGGTCCAGGGCACCCACCAGTGCCTGACGCAGCACAGGATCGCTCAAGGGGCGCCCGGTCCGTTCGTTGAAGAAGGTCAGCCCCACCACGGTCGGCACCTGGGCGGTGGCCAGGCCGTGGCCGGTCAGCCGCGCGCGGTCCGGGCCGGTCACCATCGCGATGTTCACGCCGCCTGTGAGCAGCAGATTCGCCACCGTGGACTCCTGCGGCACCACCGACACCACGATCCGCTCAGGCTGACCCGCAGCTGCGTTGGTCGCTCCCCGCGGCCCCCACGCATACCCCTTGCGCCGTGTGAAGAGGTACGGACCGCCCGAGGTGTAACCGCTCAGCACGTACGGCCCGGTGCCCTCCGTGCTCCTGTCCAGCGCGCCGGGATCCGCCAGCCCGGCGGGGCAGACGACGGGCACCAGACCGATCGTCCGCACGATGAAGCTGTACGGTGACGCCATCCGCACCGACACCGTCCGTGCCGCGTCGTCGGCCGACACAGTGAACGGCACACCGGGCAGTGCCGCCCGGGCGCCGACGAGCCGGTTGCGGGGATCGCTCGCATATCTCAGTGACCGGGCCACCCCGGAGGCCGTGAGGATCGCGCCGTCGGAGCAGGTCACTCCCCTGCGCAGGGTGAAACTCGCCGAAGTGGCTCCGGCCCGCCACTTCTCGGCCAAGCCCGACGCCACACGCCCGTCCGGCGCCATATTGACCAACGAGTCGTAGGCATAAGGAGCCAGGGCAGAGCCGAACTGCGAGTACGGATGGAAACTCGGGGTCTCGGAGGCGGTGGCGATCGTGACGGTGCCCCCCACGACGACAGGGGTGTGTGTCGATGACACGTCGCCGCCGCCACAACCGGCCATCACGGCTGACGCGACAGCGGCGGACGCCACCGCGGCCGACCGAGCCCTGGGAAACGACACGGTTCGGCGGTACATGGTGTTCATCGTGCCACCGAGATCGACGGTGTCGGGCCGCCTCCCCCGGGCCGGACACGAACGGGCCGGATGATTTCCCCCGTTCGAGTGAGGTCGCCCGACTCGCGGTTGATCTCCATTCCTGACGTGGCGTCATTCGGCGCGCACACTGGCAGCATGGCGAACTATGCATCCCACTGCCCGGACGGCTCGGCGGCGCAGGTCGACCGACTCGCGACCTCGTACTGGGACTTCCTGCTCGTACGTGAGCCGTCGTTGCGGACACGCCGCGGGCTGCCGGTCGAGTCGCTGCCGGGAGTGTCTGCCGCGGAGGCCGACGAGCGCGCCGGGTTCGCGGCAGGGGTGCTGAACCAGCTGGGCACACCGCAGCCCGCGCAGCTGTCCGGTCCCGTCGCCGACACCGCGGGCTTCCTTCGGGCGCTGGCCGAACAGGAAGCGGAGGCGGGACGTTTCCACTGGCTCACCCCCACCGCCACGCCGTACCAGCTCTTCCGCCTCCAGCAGTACGGTGACACGGTCTTCCGTCCGTTCCGCTTCGACAACCGGGCCGACGCGGACCGGTACGTGTCCCTCGTTCGGGATCTGGCCCGCTGCGTCGCGACGATCGGTGACAAGGTCGCCGGGCAGGCAGCACGGGGCTTCCGTATCCCCGTCCCGGCGCTGGCCGGGGTCCACACCACCCTCACCCGTCTGCGGGCATCGGCGACACGGTACGTCCGAGCGCGCGCCGAGCGGCTCACTCGACTCGACGCGGCGAGCCGGGGCCACCTGCGCGACGCGGTGGCGGGGCTCGTGGCTGCCGAGCTGGAGCCGGCGTTCGACCGCCTTCTCGCCCTCGTGGGCGACCCGGACCACCTCAGGCGGGCACCGCAGGCCGTCGGATGGGCCCACTACCCGGAAGGCGAAGCGGCGTACCGGGCCTTCGTCAGGACGTACACATCCAGCGACACACCACCCGAACGCCTCCACGAACTCGGCCGGGAGCACTGCCGCGAACTCAGCGAGCGGATGCGGGAGATGCGAGACACGCTCGGCTTCGCGGGGACGGAAGCGGAGTTCAATGAACGGCTCGCGACCGAGCCCCGCCTGTACGCCGCCACCCCGGAGGAGGTCGAGGCTCGCTACCGCGGACACCTCGACCGCCTCACGCCGCTGCTGCCGCGCTGGTTTGCGGTCCTGCCTCGCGCCCCCTATGGCGTGGCCCGCCTCGACCAGGCGCTGGAGGTGTCGATGACGTTCGGCTACTACGAACCGCCCACCACCACGCAACCGGTGGGACGCTACCGCTACAACGCCTCGGACCTGGCGCATCGGTCACTTCTCGGCGCAGCCGCGCTGATCTACCATGAGCTGGCGCCCGGACATCATTTCCACCTCGCCCGTCAGGCTGAGAACACCACGCTGCCCGACCTGCGACGCGAACTGGTGCCCTTCAGCGGGTTTGAGGAGGGCTGGGCGGAGTACGCGGCAGGGCTCGCCTGGGAGATGGGGCTGTACGACGACCCGTGGGATGCGTACGGACGCCTGGCCCATGAACGGTTCACCGCGCAGCGCCTCGTCGTCGACACCGGCCTCAACCTCGGGATGATGACGCTGGAGCAGGCGCGCACCTTCATGCGCGCCCACGCGGCAGCCGAGTCCGAGGGACAGATCACGACAGAGTTGCTGCGCTACGCGACCGATCTGCCGGGACAGGCGCTGACATACCGGGCGGGTCATGCGGAATTCATGGCATTGCGAGCAGCGTGCGAAAGCGGCGCCGGTGCCGCGTTCGACGTGCGTGCCTTTCACGAGGCTGTGCTGGTCGGCGGCACGCTGCCGTTTCCGGCCCTGCGCCGACGGTTGGCGAGAGAACTGCACGGGGCGTCCGGCCGTCAGCAGAGGTACCAGTGGTCACCCGAGGAAGGCGAGTGACGTCGAGTTCCGGCCGTCGAATGGCCTGGACAGGCTGTAATGGTAAGGCCGTTCTACTCGAATGAGTGAAGGTCATGGCGGAAATTGTAATTGCCTTCTCGGCCTCGGATACTCTCCGCGATGAGGGGTGCGGGTCCGGCGATGCGGGAACCCATGCATGTCGTCGAATTTTCCTGTTCGCCTCCCGTTGTCTTTTCAATCATTCACTGCCTCTCAATCATCACTTCCTCGCCGGAAGAGAAGGATGTCGCGCCATGCCGCCTGTAGTACCTCCATTCCTGATCGGCCTGATCGCCGCATCCCTGGTCAAAAGGCTGGGTAAACCCCTCATGCGAGGGGTCGTCAAATCGTCTGTGGGCCTGGGAATCGAAATCAAGAAGGCCGTCCACGATGCCAGCGAGGGAATCCAGGATCTCGCGGCCGAGGCGACCGCCGAGATGCTTGCCGCCCAGATGACGCACGGAGCCGAGCACGGCACCGACACCGGCGCCCCGGAGGGCGGCACCGCGGGTCGGACCGGAGCGGGCACCGGGTCGGCGCCCGCAGCCGCAACGGCCCACGCGGCGCAGGCCGGCAGTGAGAGCAAGGCCGCCGACAAGGCCCGCGGCGCCGGTTCGGCCGCTGCCAAGGTGCGCTGAGTCCGCTGACCGGATCTCCACGTGATCCCCGGCGCGCCCGATGTCACGGCCCGATGAGACACGAGTGTTTTCCCGCGTGCCGTCGGCTGCTCTGCGGACAACCCGCGGCGCGCTTTCGTCTGCGCACGCCGTCGAGGCTTCCAC